>CAZKZT010000147.1:0-9176 GCA_964557265.1 uncultured Hyphomicrobium sp. | reverse complement strand
CTCGTGCGTAGGTAAACCACTGCCCGGTGGTCCATCCGGCCACCGGGCGCGGTTTGCCACGTTTGAGATACCCGGGCGGATTGCGCTCGAGCGGCGGGTCCGGACGTTTCGCCGGATCGTGAGCGCTCGCGGCCGGCTCACGCTGGCGCCCGTTCGACAAAGACCTGTCATCTCGCGGGCGCCCGACATTGTGCTTCAAGCGCGGTGTGTGTCTGCTACACTTGTCCGGATAATTGCGATCGGCTTCCGATCAGTGAACGGAACAGGGCGAGCGACATGACGGGCGACAATTCCGACAACAAGTGGATCGGCAAGCGCACCCCCCGGCCGGACGGCCAGGACAAGGTCACGGGGCGCGCGCTCTACAGTGCCGATTACACTCAGCCAGGCATGATCTGGGGCAAAGTGCTGCGCAGCCCGCATGCGCATGCCCGCATCAAATCGATCGATACCTCGAAAGCCGCCGCGTTGCCCGGCGTCAAGGCGGTGATCACTTCGGCGGACATGCCCGAGATTCCGCTCGACAAGCCGGTGCTGATCGGCATCGCCGACATGCGCTGGCTCTGCCGCAACGTGATGGCGCGCGGCAAAGTCCTGTTTGCCGGTCATCCCGTTGCCGCCGTTGCCGCGACGACCGAGAAGATCGCGCAGGCTGCACTCGATCTGATCGAGGTCGACTACGAGGTGCTGCCATGGGTCATCGACGTCGATGAGGCGATGAAGCCCGGCGCCCCCATCCTGCATGACCACATTCGCGCACCCGGCGACACATCGAACACGCCGTCGAACATTGCGGGCAAGCTCGAGCACAAGCTCGGCGACATCGAAGCTGGCTTTGCCGAGGCTGATGTCGTCATCGAACGCAGCTTCAAGACGGCGCCGGTGCACCAGGGCTACATCGAGCCGCACGCCTGCCTCGTCAGCGTCACGCCCGACGGCAAGGCGACGATCTGGAGCAGCAGCCAGGGCCATTTCATGGTTCGCGCGATGACGGCGCTATTGACCGGCCTGCCGCAGAACAACGTGCGCGCCGTGCCGGCCGAGATTGGCGGTGGCTTCGGCGGTAAGACGATCGTCTACCTCGAGCCGCTGGCGTTGGTGTTGTCGCGTAAGTCCGGCCGTCCGGTGAAGATGAAGATGACGCGCGAAGAGGTGTTCCGCGCGTCCGGGCCGACGTCCGGCTCATCGAGCACGGTCAAGATCGGCGCGACAAAGGACGGCCGGCTCACCGCGGTGCAGGGGACGTTCGCGTTACATGCCGGCGCGTTCCCGGGCGGCCCCGTCCGTGGCGCGGTTGGTTGCTGCGTGACGCCCTACAATATCGCGAACGTCCACGTCGTCGGCTACGACGTCGTCTCCAATCGGCCGAAGGTGGTGGCCTACCGCGCACCCGGCGCGCCGATCGGTGCCTACCCGGTCGAATGCGTTCTCGACGAGATTGCCGCCGCAATCGGCATGGATCCGCTCGAATTGCGGCTCAAGAACGCCGCGAAGCAGGGCATCAAGGCCGCCTACGGTCCGGTCCACAATCGCATCGGCTACGAGGAGACGCTGAAGGCGGCGCTCGAGCATCCGCACTACAAGGCGCCGCTCGGGCCGAACCAGGGGCGCGGCGTCGCGAGCGGTTTCTGGTTCAATGCGGGCGGCGAGTCGAGCGCGCAGGTCAATGTCACCGAGGATGGCAACGTCGTTGTTGTTACCGGCCATCCGGACATCGGCGGATCGCGCGCCTCCATGGTCAACATCACGGCGGAGCTTCTCGGCATTCACTACAGTCGCGTGCAAGCGTTGATCGGCGACACCAGCATGGTCGGCTACAGTGCGTTGACGGGCGGCAGCCGCGTCACGTTCGCGGCGGGCATGGTGGTGACGAAATCGGTCGAGCAGGTGATCCAGACGTTGCGCGAGCGTGCGGCGAAAATCTGGAAGATCGATCCGGAGGCCGTCGTCTGGGAAGACGGGCACGCGCGGCCCGCTGGCGACAACGCGGGTCAGTTCCCGCCGCTGTCGCTTGCGGATATTGCGGCTCAGGCGAGTGCGACTGGCGGCCCGATCGGCGGACGTTCGTCGCTCAATACCGTCGGTGCCGAAGGCGGTTTCGGCACGCACATCTGCGATGTCGAGATCGATCCCGAGACCGGTCAGGCGATGGTCACGCGCTACACGGCAATCCAGGACGTCGGCCGGGCGATCCATCCCAGCTACGTCGAGGGCCAGATGCAGGGCGGCGTCGCGCAAGGCATCGGCTGGGCGCTCAACGAGGAGTACATCTACGACAAGAACGGGCGCATGGATAACCCGGGCTTCCTCGACTACCGGATGCCGGTTGCATCCGACCTGCCGATGATCGACACGGTGATGATCGAGATCCCGAACGAGAAGCATCCGCAAGGTGTGCGCGGTGTCGGCGAGGTGCCGATCGTGCCGCCGCTCGCCGCGGTCGCCAACGCGATCCACGGTGCGCTTGGCCTGCGCTTCTACGAACTGCCGATGTCTCCGCCGAAGGTGCGCAAGGCGCTGAAGGCGGCCGGGCCCGTGCCGAAGATGGCAGCGGAGTAGAGAACGCGGAAGGGAAGGTGCCGCTCGACCGTCGTGCCCGGATGGACACGACGGCGGCGGGTCGAAGAGCGATGAGCCGGACCGGTGTCCGGTCGGCCTCATCGCGTCTCTGCGTGTCGCGGTGGGCTACAGCGTCAGCCCGCCGTCGACGACAATCGTCTGGCCTGTCACCATTGCCGCGCCGAAACCAAGAAATACGATGACCTCGGCGATATCGTCGGTCGTGCAGCGCCGCTTGAGCGCGGCATTCTGGATCGACGCTTGCCGCTGTTCCGGTGTCCAATCGACCATCCAGGTCGAGTCCACCGCGCCGGGCGCGACGGCGTTGACGCGCACCTCGGGCGAAAGACCGCGCGCGAGGTTCTGGGTCAAGCTGACGACGCCGGCTTTGGTTGCGGAGTAAGCGAGGCTGCTGCCTGCGCGCCCGACGCCCGCAATCGAGGCGGTGTTGACGATCGCACCGTGCGCCGCTTTGAGGGCGGGAGCGGCCGCTTTGGCGCAGCGGAACACGCCGAGCAGGTTCACCTGCAGCAGCAGTGCCCATAGATCCTCGGTGATCAGGTCGATTTCGGCGGGCTCGATCTTGCGCTTTGTACCGGGCGTGCCTGCGTTCGAGACGAGCAGATCGAGCCGGCCGAGCCCGTCGACGGCGGCGGCCACCATGCGCGCGCAATCCGCCGCGTCGCCGACGTTGCCGGGCGCTTCGATTGCCTTGATGCCCTCGGCCTTGAGTTGCGCGACCGCATCCTTGCCCCGCGGATCGTCGGCAAGGAAGTTGACGGCGACCGTCGCGCCATTGCGGCCCAGCATGGCCGCGGTCGACAGACCGATGCCGGATGCCCCGCCTGTCACCAACGCGGTTTTGCCTGCGAGATCGTAACTGATCATGTGTCTTCCCTCATGTATCCCGGCTACGGCCGGTGTCGCCCGTTCCAATTATGCGCCATCCGGCAGCCAGGGCGCCGGCGCGCGTGCGTCGATATCGGTTGCGACGTCGACGACGACGGTCTCGTCAGCGGCGATCGCCTCGCGCAGCGCGGCGCCGATCTTGCCCGGATCTTCGACGCGGATGCCGCGTACCCCGAAGCCGCGCGCGACCGCCGCGAAGTCGGTCGGCCCGAAGCGCAGCATCTCGGCCGGGTCTCCAGGTTTGTTGCCCTGCATCTTGACCAGATTGGGCCAGCCCTGACCGAAGCCCGAGTTGTTATTGACGATCAGCGCCACCGCGATGCCGCGCCGCTTGGCTGTCTCGAGTTCGGTGAGATGATAGTAGAGCGCGCCGTCGCCGCTGAAGCAGACGACCTTGCGGTGGGGCGCCGCGCATTTGGCGCCGAGCGAGGCGGGGAATGCCCAGCCGAGTGAGCCCGCCGCGCGGAGGTACGTCTGGCCTGCGCCGTTGAGGTCGACAAGCGTTGATGTCCAGATACCGGAGTACCCCGTGTCGGCGACGAGGATCGCATCATCGGGAAGTGCGGCGGAGAGTTCGGCGCACAGCCGGTCGGGGCGAATGGGCGTCGCGTCGCTCGCGAGCAGCGGTGCTTGCTCCGCGCGCCAGTCGGCCATCATGCGCGCGGCGTCATCAGCGTAGTTGCGATCGCGCTTCGATTTGCCGAGCGCATCGAGCAGCAGGGCGAGCGTCGCCTTCGGATCTCCCATCAGGCCAAGCGTGTTGGGATAGGAGCGGCCGAGTTCCGCCGGGTCGATGTCGACTTGCACGATCGGTGTATCGATCGCGGGGATGCGCCACATGTGCGTGACCTGATCGCCGGTATGGGTGCCGATGAAGAGCACGAGGTCGGCGTCGTACACGATCCGGTTGGCGGGCGGCGCCGCGTAATCGCCGACGGTGCCGATGGCGAGCGGATGAGTGGTCGGGATGATGCCATAGGCACCGAGCGAAACGCCGATCGGTGCCGCCAGACGTTCGCCGAGCGCGAGCAGCTCAGGCCCGCAGCCGGATGCGGTGGCCCCCGCGCCGGCGACGATCGCGACTTTCCGCGCGCCGAGCAGCGCCTTGGCCGCGCGCGCGATGTCATCACCGGATGGCACGGGCCGATGCGGCGGCATCTGCATGTCGAATGGTGATGCGGCGCTGACGGGTTCGGTGATGACGCCCGTCTCAACCACCTCGGCGAGGCGGCCATGGAGATCGAGATGCGCCGGTCGCGGTGAGCCGGTCATGACTGAGCGCCATGCCTGACGCAGCAGGCGCGGCAGGTCTTCGGCTTCTTCGACGTCGGCGGAAAATTTGGTCACAGGCGCAAAGAGCGGCGTGTGCGGCAGCTCCTGGTAGGCGTTGCGGTGCTGCTGGGACGCGATCTTGCGGCCGGTCATGGCGATGACCGGACTGCGGCCGAGATAAGCATCCTGCAAGCCGGCGGCGAGATTGGCGGCGCCGACCGACTGCGCGAAGCAGAGTGCGGGGCGCCCCGTAACGCGCGCGAAACCATCGGCCATGTAGACGGCGGATTTCTCGGTGTGCGCGAGCACGCGTGTGACGCCGAGTGCGCCAAGTTCGACGAGCGTGCGCCGCAGCACGGCATCGATCCAGAACACGTGTGTGGTGCCCGTCGCATGGATCGTGCGTGCGAGCCATTCGGCACCGGTCATCGTTTCGGGGCGCGCGTCGGTCATGTTTCCTCGCTGACGTTTCTTTATCGCGGAATTGGCTAACTATAGCAGATGGCGCGGGGGCTGGGAGGCGGGCTCCGGCATGGCGTGACTGCGTCGCTGGGAGAGGCTCGCGCAGGTTGCCGCAGGTGCTGGCCACGGCCTTCGAAGTGTGCCACGTTCGGCGCGGGAGCTGTGGGCGATGCTGCGTCGGTTAATGAGCTTTGTGCTTGTGTTGGGTGTGCTCACGCACGCTGCAGCACTCGTGCGCCACAACGCGGTGATGCTCGAGGCCTATTCGCAGCGTGCCCAGTTGATTGCCGACCTGATGGTGATCTGCCATCCGAGCGGTGCCGGGACGGCAGCGGGTGCTACCCTCGATGCGGTGGTCATTCCGGATGTTCCGTTGCCGACCGACGCGCAGAACAACTGCCCGATCTGTAGCGGCCTCGCCTTCGATGTCGCGCTTGCCGTTCCGGCTCTGACGCCGCACTACCTCCGCTTCGATCCTCCGGAGCAAAGGCCGACGCATGTCGCCGCTTCGAGCGAGGACGTGCGCTTCCTCCTTCCTCCCGCTCGCGGACCGCCTGCGCTCGCCTGACCGGTCGAGTACGCCGAGCTGCGGCCTTGCCGCGCCGGCATCGGGCATCACGAGCTGGGGGAAATCCTTCCATGAGACGAATTCTTCTTTCGCCGCGAGAACGCGGCAAGTCGGCGCATTTGCGTTCGACGTTCACGATCCTTTCTGCAGGCGCCATCGCGGCAGTGGCTTCGGGACCCGTTGCCGCGCAATCCGGACCGACGGTGCTGCCGGGGCTTGTCGTCGAAGCGAAGAAGTCGCGGCCCAAGGCGGTGAAGCGCGCACGCGCTGGCAAGGTCAAGGCGGCTGCCGTGCAAGCGGCGCCCGTGGCTGCTGCGGCTGCGCCAGCGGACGCGAGCACCGATGCACGCGCCAGTCTGACCGTGCCGACCCTTGCGCAGGCGCAGGCAGAACTGGCGCGCGTGCCCGGCTCGGTCGTCGTGGTGCCGGGCAGTGCCTACAAGTCGAGTACGCCTGCGACGACGATCAAGGACGTTGTCGACTACGTGCCGGGTGTTTTCGCGCAGCCGAAGTGGGGCGAGGATTCGCGTCTGTCGATCCGCGGTTCGGGGCTGTCGCGCAATTTCCATCTGCGCGGCGTGCAGCTCTATCAGGACGGCATCCCGCTCAACATGGCCGACGGCTACGGCGATTTCCAGGAGATCGATCCGAGCGCCTATCGCTATGTCGAGGTCTACAAAGGCGCGAACGCGCTGCGTTACGGTGCGAATTCGCTGGGCGGTGCGATCAACTTCGTCGTGCCGACGGGCCGGGACGTGAGCGGTGTGGCGGCGAGTCTCGACGCCGGCAGCTTCGGCTTCAAGCGGTTGCAGTCGAGTGCCGGTGGCGCCAACGGGGCATTCGATTTCTTCGTTACCGGCTCGTGGCAGGAGCAGGACGGCTTTCGCGAGCACAGCTCTGGCTATTCGACGCGCGCGAGCGGAAACATCGGCATGCGCTTGTCGCCGGATGTCGAAACGCGCTTCTATTTCGGCGCCAGCGACATCGACCAGCGCATTCCGGGCAGCGTGACGCGGGCGCAGGCGCTCGCGGACCCCAAGGTCGCCGCGGCCGTCAACGTCGCCAACGACTGGCAGCGCAATATCGATGCGTGGCGCGTCGCCAACAAGACGACGATCCGCCTGGCGCCCGGCACTGCGATCGAGTTCGGCGCGTTCTACACCGATCGCCACCTTGTGCATCCGATCTACCAGTGGCTCGATTACAAGTATGAGGACTACGGTGCCTTCGCGCGGCTGACGGACGAGCGATCGATCGGCGGTTTCCGCAACCGCTTGGTCGCGGGGCTGCAGATCCACAACGGTACCACCGACAACAAGCAGTACGTCAATGGTGCCGGCGGCGTGAGGGGAGCGCTTCTGTCCAGCTCTCTCGATACGTCCGAAAACATCGCCGCTTACATCGAGAATTCGTTTTACGTCCTGCCGTCGGTCGCCGTCGTGACTGGTACGCAGTTTCTGTACGCGACGCGGGATCGAACGGATCGGTTTCTTTTGGATGGGGATCAATCCGGCCGCACGGAGTTTGATCTGTGGAGCCCCAAGATCGGCCTGCTGTGGCATGTCGATCCGGCTTGGCAGGTGTTCTTGAACCTGTCGCGGAGCGCCGAGGTGCCGAGCTTCGGCGAAAGCTCGACGGTAGCGGTGCCGCCGGTGTCCTTCACCGACATCAAGGCGCAGCGCGCGGCGACGATCGAGCTCGGCACACGCGGCCGGCGGCCGGATTATACGTGGGATCTCGCGATCTACCGCGCCGAGATCGACAACGAGCTGCAGTGTCTCTACAGCGCGTTCGGGACTTGCCAAGTCGTCAATGCGGACAAGACGATCCATCAGGGGATCGAGGTTGGCTTCGGCGTCGCCGTGCTCAAGGGGATCGTGGCGCCGGGGCCGTCGCCCGATCGCTTGTGGTTGAACGTCGCCTATACGCTGAACGATTTCCGCTTCGATGGGCATCAGACGTTCGGCAACAATGTGCTGCCGGGTGCTCCGCGCCACTTCCTCAGGGGTGAGCTGCTCTACAAGCATCCAAGAGGCGTATTCTTTGGCCCCAATGTCGAGTGGGTGCCGCAGGCGTACTACGCCGATAGCGCCAATACGCTGAAGACGGACGCCTATGCGATCTGGGGCCTGAAGCTCGGCTTCGACAACGGCGGTCCGCTCTCGGCGTACGTCGAAGGGCGCAACCTGTCGAACGTCGCCTACATCGCCAGCACCAGCATCACCGATGTCGCCAATGCGGGCTCGGCACTGTTCGAGCCAGGAACCGGCCGCGCCGTCTTTGCTGGCCTCAAGTACCGCTGGTGAGAGGGATGAGATACTTTATCGGAGGAGGAAACACGATGCTCATCAATAACTGTGGTGCCGCCCTGGCGGCTGTGATTGCGCTGTCGGTGCCGTGTACTGCGTCGGCGCACGTCACGCTGGAGCGGCAGGAGGCGGCGATCGGTGCGTCCTACAAGGCCATCGTGCGCGTGCCGCACGGTTGCGACGGATCGGCGACGCTGCGTGTCAAAGTAAAAATTCCGGAGGGACTGATCGCCGTCAAGCCGGTGCCGAAGCCGGGCTGGACGGTTGAAACGACGAAGGGGCCCTATGCCGAGGCGCATCCTTATTATCACGGCGCGATGTTGAAAGAGGGTGTGCGCGAGATCGTTTGGCAAGGGCGGCTTGCGGATGAGCACTTCGACGAGTTTGTCTTCGTCGGCATGGTGGCGAAGACGCTGAAGGAGAACACGCGGCTGTTCTTTCCGACCGTGCAGGAATGCGAGAACGGCCAGCAGGCATGGGTGGACATCCCGGCTGCGGGTCAGACATCGCGCGATGTGAAGTATCCGGCGCCCGCTCTCCGGCTCATCCAGGTCAGCGCGCCGCCGGCGCAGGCACAATCAGGCCAGCATGATCACCAGCATGGAGGACATGGGCAGCCGGCGGCGCCGTCAGCCGCCGCGTCGCGCACGTACAAGGTCGGCGATCTCGTGATCGATGCGCCGTGGTCGCGTGCGACGCCGCCGACCGCGCGCGTCGCCGCTGGCTTTCTGAAGGTCACGAATACCGGCAAGCAGTCCGACCGGCTGGTCGGTGGCACGTTCGAAGTCGCCAAGAAACTCGAGGTGCACGAGATGACGATGACCGACAACGTCATGCGGATGCGCCAGCTGGCGAAGGGTTTGGAAATCAAACCCGGCGCCACGGTCGAGCTGAAGCCGAGTGGTTACCACTTGATGTTCTTCGATCTGGCGCGGCCGCTGAAGGCGGATGACGTCGTGAAGGGGACGCTCCGCTTCGAACGCGCGGGGACGGTTGCGGTCGAGTTCCGCGTCGCGCCGCTCGGTGCGCAACCCGCGAGCCAGAAAAAGGACCACGGCGGCGGGCACAAGCACTGACAACAGATAGCAGCAGCGCCG
>CAZKZT010000146.1:0-9181 GCA_964557265.1 uncultured Hyphomicrobium sp. | reverse complement strand
CTCAGACTTACCAGTTCGTCGATACGGCGAACGCCGAGGTTGGCTTTGTCGCCTTCTCGCAGGTGGCGCTGAAGCCGGGCGGCTCGCGTTGGGTCGTGCCGGCCAACCTGCACAAGACGATTGCGCAGGACGCCGTGCTGCTCAAGACCGGCGCCAACAACGAAGCAGCCAAGGCGTTTCTCGCTTTCCTCAAAGGGCCCGAGGCACGCAAGGTCATCGAGAAATACGGCTATGGTATCGTCGACTGAGGGGCGGGTAACGATTGGGTGAGCTCGATTTCGCGCAGCTTTGGTCGCCGATACGGCTGACGATCGAGCTCGCCTTCATTACGACGGTGCTGCTGCTGATCGTGGGCACGCCGATCGCGTGGTGGCTGGCGCGCTCCAAGGCGCGCTGGAAGGAGGCGGTGGCGACGATCGTCGCGATGCCGCTGGTGTTGCCGCCGACTGTGCTCGGATTCTACCTTTTGTTGATGCTGGGGCCGAACGGCCCCGGCGGTGCCATCGCCGGGCTCTACGGTGCGCGCACGCTGGCGTTCACGTTCACCGGCCTCGTCATCGGCTCGGTCCTCTACTCGATGCCGTTCGTTGTGCAGCCGATCCGCAACGCCTTCGAGGCGTTCGGTGATCGCCCGCTCGAGGTCGCGGCGACGCTGCGCGCCTCGCCGTGGGATTCGTTCTGGTCGGTCGCGGTACCGCTGGCACGGCCGGGTTTCCTGACGGGCGCCATCCTCGGCTTCGCGCACACGATCGGAGAGTTCGGCGTCATCCTGATGATTGGCGGCAACATCCCCGGCCAGACGAAAGTGCTGTCGGTCGCAATATACGACTTCGTCGAGACTCAGCAGTGGCGGGAGGCGCATATCCTCGCGGGCGGCATGGTGGTCTTCTCCTTCGCCGTCATCCTTGCGACGATGATGCTCGGCCGGCGCTATGGGCGGCAGGGCCGATGAAGTCGGATCGCGAAGAAATCTCGACGGTGCTTGCCGGAACGCTCGGCAACTTCTCGCTCGATGTGGCGTTCAAGATGCCGATGCGCGGCATCACGGCGCTGTTCGGTCCATCGGGCTGCGGCAAAACGACGATCCTGCGCTGTATGGCCGGGCTTCAACAGTTGCCCGGACATTTCATTGTCGGTGATGAGACCTGGCAGGACAGCGCGCGCGGTGTCTTCGTGAAGACGCATCAGCGACCGCTCGGCTACGTCTTCCAGGAAGCGAGCCTGTTCCCGCATCTCTCGGTGCGCCAGAATCTGCTCTACGGTGCGCGGCGCTCTGGTAACGCGCCAACATCCGATGCGCTCGACTTCGACGCGATCGTCGAGCTGCTTGGGATCGGCCATCTGCTCGAGCGTTCGCCGGTCGCCTTGTCGGGTGGTGAGCGCCAGCGCGTTTCGGTCGGCCGCGCCTTGCTGTCGCGCCCGCGCATCCTGCTGATGGACGAGCCGCTGTCGGCGCTCGATCAGATGACGAAGCAGGAAATCCTGCCGTACTTCGAGCGCCTGCATAAGAACCTGGCGTTGCCGGTCGTCTATGTCAGTCACGACATCGGTGAGGTGGCGCGGCTCGCTGACACGATGGTGCTGCTGGCAAAGGGCCGCGTCGTCGCCTCGGGGCCGCTCTCCGAGCTGCAGACCGATCCGAACCTGCCGCTGATCGCGGCGCCCGATGCGTCGGTGATGATCGAGGGGCGCATTGAAAGCATCGATGAGGCTTACGCGCTGACGCATTTCGCCGTCGACGGTGGCGTGCTGATCGTGCCCGGCCAGCAGGGAGAGCGCGGCACGCAACGGCGCCTCAGGATCGCCGCGAGCGATGTCAGTTTTGCGCGATCGGCTGCGACGGATACGACGATCCTCAATTGTCTGCCCGCGCGGATCGTATCGGTCGATGGCCAAGCCGACGTGCCGCACGTCAACATCGTGGCCGCGCTGGGTGGGGATGGCGAAGGCGTGCGCATCGCCGCCCGCATCACGAGAAAGTCTCTCGACGCGCTGTCGTTGTCTCCTGGAACGCCGGTATTCGCGCAGATCAAGAGCGTGGCGCTGATCGACTGACGAACTGGCTGCGGGTCGTGATCCGGCGTCCGCACCGATCTGAGAGAACCATAGCTATTTCCTGAGCCCAGAGGCAAAGTGCGGCCGCAAAAGCATCGTGAGCGCGCGAGCCGGTAATGCCTCTCTCAGCGACACCGCGACAGCCCTTCTTTGGATGGTGGGTGGCCTGGGGCGCCTTCGTGCTCGCCGTGTTCGGGTGGGGGCTCGGATTCTACGGCCCGCCGGTCTTTCTCGGCGTGCTTCATGCGACGCGGGGCTGGTCGCTTGGCCTGATCTCGGCGGCACTTACGCTTCACTATCTGGTGGGCGCGGTGCTTGCGGCGCGGCTTCCGGCGCTGCACGCGCGGTTCGGTCTTGCACGTTTCACGCAGATCGGCACGCTCGCGATGGCTGCGGGCTTGCTAGGCTGGTCACTTGCCGCGGAGCCGTGGCAGCTCTTTATCGCAGCGATCGTCAGTGGTGCTGGCTGGAGCGCAACCAGCGCTGCAGCCATCAACGCGATCGTTGCCCCGTGGTTCGTGCGCGCGCGCCCGGCGGCGCTCGGCATGGCCTACAACGGCGGCAGCGTCGGTGGCATCATCTTCTCGCCGCTCTGGGTGGCGGCAATCAGCTCTCTTGGTTTCCCGCTTGCCGCCGCTGTCATCGGACTGTCGGGTGCGGTGATCGTTGCCGTGATCTCCGCTGCTCTGTTTGCGCGTACGCCGGAACAAATGGGGCTGGCACCCGATGGTGATGCACAGGGAGCCGCGCCGAGCAGCGTCACCTCGCCTCACGCTCGGACATTGCCCGGTGCACTGCTGTGGCGGGACCGCGCCTTCCTTACGCTGGCAGCGGGCATGGCGTTCGGGTTGTTCGCCCAGCTCGGCCTGATCACGCATCTGTTCTCGCTGCTGCTGCCGGCGCTCGGCGCGCAACGCGCCGGCTTTGCGGTGGCGCTGGTGACGGTGATGGCGATCGTCGGGCGGACATTGTTGGGTTGGATCATGCCGATTGACGCTGACCGGCGACTGATCGCCTGCCTCGGCTACGGAACCCAGCTTGCAGGGTCGCTGACATTCCTTGCGGCGGGTGGCACAGACATTGTGCTGCTTCTCGCGGGCATCGTCCTGTTCGGAATCGGCTTTGGAAATGCGACGTCGCTGCCGCCGCTCGTGGCGCAAGTCGAGTTCGTGAAGGACGAGGTGATCCGGGTCGTTGCGCTGATCGTCGCCATCGGACAGGCGACCTATGCCTTCGCGCCCGCAACATTCGGTCTCATCCGCGAGCTGTTGCCGCCGGCGGCGGGCGCCAGCGCGGGATCCGCGCCGTGGGTATTCGTCGCCGCGGCGCTGTTCCAAGGACTCGCCATCATCGCGATGCTGGCAGGGCGCCGTCCGCGCGTCAGATAAGGTTTCGCGCTTTCATGCTGTAATGGCCGGTCCGCCCGACGATGATGTGATCATGCACCTTTATGCCCATGGGGCCGGCGGCGGCGATGATCTGCTTCGTCATGTCGATGTCGGCGCCGGATGGCGTCGGATCACCCGACGGATGGTTGTGGACCAGGATCAGCGCCGAGGCTGACAACTCGAGCGCCCGCTTCACCACCTCGCGAATGTAGACGGGCGTGTGATCCACCGTGCCGGTCTGCTGCACCTCGTCTGCGAGAAGCTGATTGCGCTTGTCGAGGAACAGGATCCGGAACTGCTCGATATCATCGAAGCCTTGCGCGGCCTTGCAGTACTCGAGCACCGCTTTCCATGACGCCAGCACATGGCGGCCCATGATCTCGCTCTGCATGAGTCTGAGCGCCGCGGCCCGCACCAGCTTCAGTTCGTCGACCACGCGTTCGCCGACACCTGAAACCTCGCGCAGCCGCTGGTCGGACGCGGTGATCACATCAGGGAACGACCCGAAGCGCTGCAGGAGCGCTTTCGCGAGTGGCTTGGTGTCGCCCTGCGGCAGCGCGCGGAACAGGATCATCTCAATCAGTTCGTAATCCGCGAGAGCATCCGCGCCGCTTTTGCGGAAGCGATCCCGCAGGCGCTGGCGATGGCCGGTATAGTGCGGCTTGGCGACGGGGGCCGCTGCGGTTTCGTCTGCGGCCGTCGAGGAGGGCATGTCCCACAGCAGGGCTTGGGAGTCGCCGCTGTCGGTTGTGGCGTCCGGCGCGATGGCAGATGGGGGCTTGGTGCGACGTGCCATCAGTGCGCCCGCCCCCAACGTCCAGCTGCCGGTCAGTCCACCTGGTAGGGCGGGCAATGCAGATTGGCCGGCGAGTACGTGAAGACCTCGCAGCCGTCCTCGGTCACACCGACCGCGTGCTCGAACTGTGCAGACAGCTCGCGGTCACGCGTGACCGCGGTCCAGCCGTCGGGAAGGATCTTCACCGTCGACTTGCCGATGTTGATCATCGGCTCGATGGTGAACAGCATGCCGGGTTTCAGCACCGTTCCTTCACCGCGTTGGCCGTAGTGCAGGATGTTCGGGCGATCGTGGAATACACGCCCCAGCCCGTGACCGCAGAAGTCGCGCACGACGCTGCAATTCTCGCCTTCGGCATACGATTGGATCGCTGCGCCGATGTGACCGGTGGTGTGGCCTGGCTTGACGGCCGCGATGCCGCGCTTCAGCGCCTCGAAGGTGACCTCGATCAGCCGCTCGGCCTTGCGCGGGATGTGACCGACGCCATACATGCGGCTCGTATCGCCATGCCAGCCGTCGACGATCAGCGTCACGTCGATATTCAAGATGTCGCCCTCGCGCAGCGGCTTCGGTCCCGGAATGCCGTGGCAGACGACGTGATTGATCGAAGTGCAGATCGACTTGGTGAATCCGCGGTAGTTGAGGGGGGCCGGGATGGCCTTGTTATCCATTGCGAATTGGAAGGCGAGGTCGTCCAGGCGCTGGGTGCTGACACCCGGCACGACGTATGGCGTCAGCATGTCGAGCGCTGAGGCGGCGAGCTGGCCCGCCTTGCGCATCGCGGCGAACGCCTCGGGCCCGTGCAAGGGGATCTGGCCGTCGCGGCGTGCGCTCGACGGCGCATGTTCGAGATTAGACATCGAAAAGGACCTGAACCGGTTTCGGGGCGGCGACGAGGCCCGCCAGCGGGCGGGACGCGAACATCACCGTTTTCACCATGTAATCTAATCAATCGGCGGCGGAGTGCAATGCGCTCGCCTGCATAGCCTGCGGCGTGTGACAGTTGCGTAAATGCGGCCCCGCATGGCATGCGGAGCGCGGACTACAAATCCCCTCCCCCCGCAAGCGCGGCGAGAGGGGGAAATCCCAGCGGCACACAGCAAGAAGCAACCATGCAACTCGACAAGCTCAAGACCACCGATGGCGTGAACGTGGCCGGGAAGCGCGTGCTCGTCCGCGCGGATCTCAACGTGCCGGTCGCTGACGGCCGGGTGAGCGATGCGACGCGGCTGACCCGTCTCGTGCCCGGCCTCCAGGATCTGGCGCGGCGTGGCGCCAAGGTCGT
Source organism: uncultured Hyphomicrobium sp. (assembly GCA_964557265.1). Taxonomy (GTDB): domain Bacteria; phylum Pseudomonadota; class Alphaproteobacteria; order Rhizobiales; family Hyphomicrobiaceae. The sequence goes on along the minus strand of CAZKZT010000146.1, from coordinate 3,657 downwards.
CGTGCTCTCGCATTTCGGACGGCCGAAGGGGGTGCCGGTGCCGGAAATGTCGCTGAAGCCGGTGGCCGAGGCGCTTGGCACGGCGCTTGGCCGCCCCGTCGCGTTCGCTGGCGATTGCATCGGCGACGTGGCGGCGAAAGCGGTCGCGGGGCTGGCGGATGGCGGCATCCTGGTGCTCGAAAACCTTCGCTTCCACAAAGGCGAAGAGAAGAACGATCCGGCACTTGCGGCTGAGCTGGCCAAACTGGGTGACATTTTCGTTGGTGACGCTTTCTCCTGTGCACACCGCGCACATGCCTCGACCGACGCCATCACGCGCTTGCTGCCGTCCTACGCCGGGCCGCTGCTGATGGAGGAAATCAATGCGCTACGCACGGCGCTGGAGCGGCCGCAGCGCCCCACGGCGGCGGTCGTCGGCGGCGCCAAGGTGTCGACCAAGATCCCAGTGCTCACAAACCTGATGGCCAAGGTCGACCACCTCATCATCGGCGGCGGTATGGCCAACACGTTCCTGCTCGCCAACGGACACGCGATCGGCAAATCGCTGGCGGAGCCCGATCTCGTGGCTACAGCCCGCGAAATCATGGCGTCTGCGAAGGCCAAAGGGTGCTCGATCGTCCTGCCGGTCGATGGCGTGGTCGCGGCGGAGTTCAAGGCGGGCGCGGCGAGCCAGGTGGTTGGCGTCGATGCCATTCCGGCGGACCAAATGGTCCTCGACGTTGGACCGCAGTCGGTTGCGCATCTCGCCAAGGTGATCGAAGGATGCCGTACGCTGCTCTGGAACGGCCCGCTCGGTGCCTTCGAGATCACACCCTTCGGCGAGGGCACTTTCGCATTGGCGAAGCAGGCGGCGGCGATGACCAAGGCCGGGCGGCTGGTGTCCGTCGCTGGTGGTGGTGACACGGTTGCGGCGCTCAACGCGGCGGGCGTCACGGATGACTTCACTTATGTCTCGACGGCCGGCGGCGCCTTCCTCGAATGGCTCGAGGGGCGTGAGCTGCCCGGCATCGCGGCGCTCGCCCGATGAGTGCGCAATCTCCCGCCAAGCTCAGTCCGAAGGCGATTGTCTTCGATCTCGATGGCACACTCGTCGACAGCGCGCCGGAGATCGCGGCGGCGCTCAATTCTGCGATGACGGAAATCGGACAGCCGCCGTTTCCGTTGACCGAAGTTCATTCGTTCATCGGCGGCGGTGCCAAGGTCGCGCTGCAGAAAGCGCTGGCCGCCCGCGGCGCGGCTATCGAGGCGCCAGTCTTCGATGCGATGATGGCGTCGTTCTACAAGGTTTACGCAGAGGTCTCGGAGGCGGGGAACGGCCTCTATCCTGGCGTCGTGGAAACGCTGGAGCGGCTGCACGCGGCAGGCGTTCCGCTCGGGATCTGCACGAACAAGGCCGCGCATATCGCGGAGATCGCGCTGCGTGCGCTCGGCATCGCGCCGTTCTTCACCGCAGTGGTGGGTGCTCACGACGATCTGCCTCGCAAGCCAGCCCCTGAAATGCTGCTCGCCGCGCTGTCCGCGCTCGGTGCACGACCGGCCGAGGCGCTGATGGTCGGCGACAGTCGCTCGGACGTCGGGGCAGCGCGCGCCGCGGCTTGCCCGGTGATCGCGGTCAGTTACGGTTATGCCCACGGACCCGTTGCTGATCTCGCCGCCGATCGCGTGATCGATCATATGCCAGATCTGCTCCAACATCTGGAGTTGGGAAAAGCCGTTCGCTGACCGGGCACCCGTTGGCCCGATCGCCTCCCCATTGTGCTCGATTGTGCCTAAAATTTGCAGTTTTACCGGCGGAAATATGCTGCTATGCCAGCACGCTAAAAAAAGAACAGGGCCGTACGCACATCGTACGAGCGAGGGAGGACTTGGATGGGGGCACTCGCCAGCTACATCCGCTTCGCGGAATGGGTGAATACGCAGGTCGGCAAGGTGGTCGGCTGGCTCAGTCTCGTCACTGTTCTGGTTTGTTTCTTGGTGGTCGTACAGCGTTACGCCTTCCGCAGCGGCTTCGTGTGGATGCAAGAGCTGTACGTTTGGACCTACGGCCTGTCGTTCATGCTTGGAGCGGGCTACGCCTTTCTCGCCGGACGCCACGTCAGCGTCGATATCTTCTCAGCGACTTGGACGCCGAAGTTCAAGGCGAAGATGGAGATCCTCTGCTCCATCGTCTTCCTGTTCCCGTGGCTCATCATCACCGGGTACTACACTTGGGGCTACTTCCTCGCCTCCGTGCGGCTTCTTGAGACATCCCAGCAGGTTGGCGGCATGCCAGGCCTCTACGTTCTCAAGGGCGCCATTCTGGCCTTCTGCATTCTCATGGGGATGCAAGGCTTGGCCAATTGCGCGCGCGCCATCCTCGTCCTGAACGATTCGGAACACCTCGCTCCCAAGTTGGAGATCGCAGGCCTCGGCGAGGCTGGCACGAGCTAACTCCCACACATCCGGAACAGGTCTGTCTGCCCATGATGAGCGCCCTCTCGACCGGCGATATTCTTTCGATCGCCCTGTTCATCGGCATCTGTGTAACGCTGATGCTGGGTTATCCGATCGCTCTTACTCTCGCCGGCACTTCGATCATCGTCGCCGTTCTCGGGCACGCCTTCGGCGCCTTCGACTACGCAATCTTGAACAGCATCCCATCACGCTACCTCGGCAGCATGACGAACGACGTTCTCGTCGCCGTACCGCTTTTTATTTTCATGGGATTGATCCTCGAGAAGTCCGGCATCGCCGAGCGGCTTCTGACGACCATGGGCCAGCTCTTCGGCAAGTTGCGCGGCGGCCTCGCCTACTCGGTCGTTATCGTCGGCGCGCTGCTTGCCGCCTCGACCGGCGTCGTCGGCGCCACCGTCATCACGATGGGCCTGATCGCCCTGCCGACGATGCTGCGCGCCGGTTACGCGAACCGCATATCGACGGGTGTTATCTGCGGTTCGGCGACGCTGGCCCAGATCATCCCGCCGTCGACCGTTCTGATTTTCGTCGGCGATCTTCTCGCCGGCATCAATCAGGAAGCGCAGCTCCGCCGCGGCAACTTCACGCCCGATCCGATTTCGGTCGGTGATCTTTTCGCCGGTGCGCTGATCCCCGGCTTCATCATGGTCTGCCTCTATCTGCTGTGGATCGTCTACAAGGCGATCTTCCAGCCGAATGAAGTCCCGGCCCTGAAGATGACGGAGGAGGAGCGGGCGGGCCTTTCATGGCGTGTTATCTCGGCGCTCATCCCGCCGCTGCTTCTCGTACTCTGTGTCCTTGGCAGCATCCTTCTCGGGTTCGCAACGCCATCCGAATCTGCGTCGGTCGGTGCAATCGGTGCCATGCTGCTGGCCGCGGTGAACGGAAAGATGTCGTTCGCGACGCTGCGCTATGCGTCGATGAACACCATGATGACGACCGCGGTCATCTTCGTGATCGTTATCGCGGCGTCGCTGTTCTCGCTGGTGTTTCGCGGTCTCGGCGGCGAGCACATGGTCGAAGAGGCGCTGAAGAATGTGCCCGGTGGCGTTAACGGCGCATTGTTCGTCGTGATGTTTATCATGTTCATTCTCGGCTTCTTTCTTGATACCTTCGAGATCATCCTGATCATGCTGCCGGTGTGCGGCCCGGCGCTGCTGATGCTGGGCGTGGATCCGGTGTGGCTCGGCATTCTGATTGGTG
>CAZKZT010000145.1:7738-9220 GCA_964557265.1 uncultured Hyphomicrobium sp. | reverse complement strand
TACCAGTGCGCGGCGGGGCGACGATCAGTGCGCGCTGGCCTTTGCCGATCGGCGCCACGATGTCGATGACGCGCGCCGAGTAGTCCTTGATGGTCGGATCCTCGATTTCCATCTTCAGCCACGACGTCGGGTAGAGCGGCGTCAGGTTGTCGAAGTGGACCTTATGCTTGGTCGCCTCGGGATCCTCGAAGTTGATCCGGTTGACCTTGAGAAGGGCAAAGTAACGCTCGCCTTCCTTGGTGTTGGGGCCGCGGATCTGGCCTTCGACGGTGTCGCCGGTGCGCAGCGCGAAGCGCCGGATCTGCGAGGGGGAGACATAGATGTCGTCCGGGCCGGCGAGGTAGTTGGCGTCGGGGGAGCGCAGGAAGCCGAAGCCGTCCTGCAGCACTTCGACAACGCCGGTGCCGATGATTTCGATGTCCTGAGAGGCGAGCTGCTTCAGCGTGGCGAACATCAGCTCCTGCTTCCGCATGGTGCTGGCGTTTTCGACACCGGCTTCCTCGGCGAAGCTGAGCAGCTCGGTCGCCGATTTGGCCTTCAGGTCCTGAAGCTTCACTTCCTTGATAACGTCTTGCATGAGAAACTCGTTGGGAGGGGTGCGGGCCGGTCACCGGAAAATCCGGAGCAACGGGCGCGATGTGCGGAGGAAGATCCCGATGCCGGACGTGCCGAGCGCGGGATCAGAGACGGTCTGGGATGCTTGGGCTTGTCGGCTGGTGGCCAGGCGGTTTGACGCCGACGCAGCGACTCGATCTGATAGATGCAACCCTAGCGCAAAGGTTCCCCTGGAGTCAAAGGGTGAGCGACGCGCCGTAGTCAAATTTTCGTTTCTGCCCGACGATTTGGCATCGTTGACCACTCAAGCAGCAGGCGCGCCCGCTCCATTAGAATGGCTTCACGATCACCAGAATGACGATGCCGATCATCAGCACCGCGGGAACCTCGTTGTAGAGCCTCCAGCGGCGTGCCGGTACGGTATTGGCGTCCTCGGCAAACCGCCGGACCGAGGCCGAGAGGAAGCCGTGAAATCCTGACAGCAGCATGACGAGCGCGAACTTGGCATGGAACCAGCCGCAGGTCAGGAAGCCACCGCGCCAGGCCAGCCAGAGGCCGAGGACCCAGGCCAGCCCCATCGCCGGATTGATGATGAGGCGCAGCAGGCGCTGCTCCATCACCTTCATTGCTTCAGACAGCTCGGAGCCGGGCTTGGCATCGCAATGATAGACGAACAGCCGGGGCAGATAGAGCATCCCCGCCATCCAGGAGATAATGGCGATCACGTGCGCGGCCTTGATCCACATATAGGCCGCGTCGCCAAAAATCAGAATGGCCGCGGTGAGGCCAGCCGCCGTCAGCAGAAGCGCGATGGCGGCCCTGGCCGTCGGGGTGGCGCCATCGCTCATGCCGCGGCTCCATTCCGCACCCACCGGACAAGGTCGGCGACATGCTCCGGCGGCGTTTCCGGCACAATGCCGTGGCCGA
>CAZKZT010000145.1:0-7728 GCA_964557265.1 uncultured Hyphomicrobium sp. | reverse complement strand
CCGAGATTGAACACGAACGGTTTGCTGTCCATCAACTCGAGGATCTGGGCAACGCGGGTTCGGAGCGCTTCGCCGCCGGCAACCAGCAGGAGCGGATCGAGATTGCCCTGCACGACGACCTTCTCGTCATCGAAGGCCTCGCCCATCATGTAGGGCGGCGTGGCCGTGTCGCAACCGATGCCATCGACCCCGGTTTCCGCGACGTACCAGAGCGCCGACCCCTGCGCGCCACGCGGAAACCCGATGACGGGGACGCCGGGATGGCGTTCGTGGATCGCCTCGACGATCCGCGCCGTGGGATCGATGACCCATCGCTCGAACTGATCATCGGGGAGACTGCCGGCCCAGGTGTCGAAAATCTGCAGGGCGTCGGCGCCGGCCGCCACCTGACCTGACAAATAGTCGATCGAGACCTCGACCAGCAGATCGATCAGCCGCTGGAATTCGTCCGGGTCGCGATAGGCAAAAAGCCGCGCCGCAGCCTGGTCCTTCGACCCTCGTCCCTCGATCATGTAGGTCGCGACCGTCCATGGCGCCCCGCAGAAGCCGATCAGTGCCGTCTCGTCGGGAAGGTCCTGCCGCAGCCGCTGAACCGTCTCGAAGACGCGGCCGAACTTGGGTCGAGTCGCGGCCGGTGACAAGCGGGCGATGTCGGCGCCGTTGCGGATGGGATCGAGCAGCGGCCCTTCGCCCTCGGCAAAGCGCACCGCCTGGCCCATCGCATCGGGCACCAGCAGGATGTCAGCGAACAGGATCGCGGCATCGAAGCCATAGCGGCGGATCGGCTGCAGCGTCACCTCGGCGGCAAGCTCCGGCGTGTAGCACAGCTCGAGGAAGCCACCCGCCTTGGCGCGAGTCTCGCGGTACTCGGGCAGATAGCGGCCAGCTTGCCTCATCAGCCAGATCGGCGGTGGCGTCAGCACGCTGCCAGCGAACGGCTGCAGGAAACGGCGGCGTGTGATCGGCGACGGCTTATCCAACGCTCGGGACCTCCACTTACTAAATCTAAGAGAGAGATTCTCAGGTTCTTTCTTTTCTTCTTAGGGCTGTGGGTAGCGGGAATTCGAGTTCTGTCACCACATCCTGCACAGGCTGTCCAACCGGCGGTAACGATGCCAGGCAGATCTGGTAGCGTGCCGGCACTCGTCCTACTAGACGGAAAACCGCATCTTGTGTCATGGGCTTGCTCGATTGGTTGCAGAGCCGCGCCCAGTTGACAGCCTGTCGATAGCGATCGAACAACCCGCCGGCAACGGCGAAAGCTGGAAGTCCCGAATGGGGTGTGCCGAAGAACGGCACCCAATCGGGTCATCGTGTGGATCAATCTGTTGGCAGTCTTCGGGACAGTGTAGAGTGCCGACCGAGGCCTCCACATCTCGCTGGATAAGTCGGAACTTTATCAACACATGCCGCACACCCAGCCGAGCTACTTTCATTTGCATCTGATCTCTGATGCAACCGGTGAAACGCTAACCACGATCGCCAAGGCGGCGGCTGTCCAGTACGCTCAGATCCGGCCGATCGAACACGTCCATCCGCTGGTGCGGACTCAGCGGCAGTTGGACCGGGTGCTGCAGGAGATCGAGTCCGCGCCGGGCATCGTGCTCTATACGGTCGTCAACGAAGCGTTGCAGACGGCGCTCGAACAGCGTTGTCGCGAGCTCAATGTACCAGCGCTGCATGTGCTCGAGCCGATCATGAAGATCTTCGAGAGTTATCTCGGAACCGCGAAAACGCCGATCGTCGCCGGCCAGCATGTGCTCGACGCCGACTACTTCCGCCGCATCGACGCGCTGAACTTCACTATGGCGCATGACGACGGGCGCTTGCCGACCGATCTCAATCAAGCCGACATCATCATCCTTGGCATCTCGCGCACTTCGAAGACGCCGACGAGCATCTATCTCGCGCAGCGCGGCTACAAAACGACCAATCTACCGCTCGTCCCGCGAATCGATGTGGCGCCGGCGCTGCTCGAGCCGCACACCGCTTTCGTTGTCGGCCTCGTCGCGAGCCCTGACCGCATCGCCGAAATCCGGAGGCAGCGCGTGCAGTTGCTGGCTGACCGGGATCTCGACGCCTACGTCGATCGCACGCACATTGCCGAAGAGATCGCCTATTCGAGGCGTCTGTGCGCCCGCCACGGCTGGCCGGTGATCGACGTGACGCGGCGGTCGATCGAAGAGACGGCAGCGACGATCCTGAAGCTGATGCATGAGCGAGAAGCCGATCACAACGAGGAGCAGGGGGATGGCTGATCGCCAGCGTGTGGTGCTCGCCTCTCAAAGTCAGGCGCGACGCAGGATGTTGGAAAATGCGGGGCTGACGTTCGACGTCGTGCCGTCGCATGTCGACGAAGTGGCTATGCGGTCCGCGTTCGAGCCCGAACGGGCACTCGACGAGGACTATCCGGCTGAAGTCGCCGAAATGCTTGCGGCAGCCAAGGCCACTGACGTCAGTGAAAAATTTCCGGACGCCCTGGTGATCGGCTGCGATCAGGTGCTCGCACTTGCGACTGAGCGGCGCATGGAGATCGGGGGCAAACCCTGGTCCGCAGCGAGCTACGAAATTCTCGAAAAGCCGGCGGATCTGGAGGCAGCACGCGTGCATTTGTCGCGCCTGCGCGGACGCACCCACCAGCTCCATGCGTGTGTCGCTGTGGCGTTCGGCGGCGAGATCCAGTGGACCTGCACCGACAGCGCCGAGCTGACCATGCGGGATTTCTCGGACGGTTTTCTGGTGCAGTATCTGGCGCGCGCCGGCGCGCGTGTGTGCGAGTCGGTCGGCGCCTATCAACTCGAGGGATTGGGCGTCCAGCTGTTCGAGCAGATCACTGGCGATTACTTCACCATCCTTGGCATGCCGCTGCTGCCCCTGCTCGAAGAATTGCGCGAGCGCGGCGTGGTCGCAACTTGATGTGAAGCGGGTGAACGGATGGCGATGAAGAAGGCATGCGTCATCGGGTGGCCGATCGAGCAATCCCGCTCGCCGCTCATCCATGGCCATTGGTTGAAGGTCCACGGTATCGACGGCCGCTATGACAAGGTCGCGGTGGCGCCGGGAGAAGCAGGCGGATTCGTACGCGGCCTCGCGGGACGTGGGCTCGAGGGCTGCAACGTGACGGCGCCTCACAAGCAGGATGTTTTCGCGGCGGCGGATTGGCGCGACCCTTCGGCTGAAGCCGTCGGTGCGGCGAACACGGTTTGGCGCGACGGTGAGAAGGTGTGTGTGTCCAACACGGACACCTATGGCTTCATGACGCATCTCAGCACGTCGGCACCGGGGTGGGACCGCAGGGATGCACCCGTCGCCGTGCTCGGGGCCGGCGGAGCGGCGCGCGCGATCGTGTATGGGTTTCTCGCGGCCGGTGTCGAGAAGGTCCGTCTGTTCAATCGGACGGCGACACGTGCGGAAGAGATCGCGGCCCATTTCGGCAGCAAGGTCGAAGTTTGCGCGTGGGACGATGCCGCGACGGCCATTCGCGATGTGGGGGTACTCGTCAACACGACGACACTCGGCATGGCGGGCAAAGGGCAACTGGATCTCGATCTCGCGGCGCTCGGCGAGGAAGCCGTGGTTGCCGACATCGTTTACGTGCCGCTCGAAACGCCGTTGCTGGCGCGGGCGCGGGCGAGAGGACTACGCACTGTGGATGGATTGGGAATGTTGCTGCATCAGGCAGTACCGGGATTCGAACGCTGGTTCGGTGTGCGTCCGGAAGTGACGGATGAACTGCGTGCCATTCTCGTCTCGGACATCGAGGGGAAATGATGCTGATCATCGGTCTCACCGGCTCGATCGGAATGGGCAAATCGACGGCTGCTGCCCGCATCAGGGCGCTCGGCGTTGGTGTGCTGGATGCTGATGCCGTTGTTCACAAGCTCTACAAGGCTGACGGCGCGGCGGTTGCTCCCGTTGAAGCCGCGTTTCCGGGCACCAGCTCGGCCGACGGTGGTGTCGACCGGCAGAAGCTCGCCGCTGCGCTGCTCGCCGACAGTTCAGGATACAAGCGGCTCGAAGCCATCGTGCATCCGCTCGTCCATGCGGCCCAGCGCAACTTCCTTCATGAGAAGGTCGCGAAGGGCAAAGACAAGGCCGTGCTGGAGATTCCGCTGCTGTTCGAAACCGGCGGAGAGAAGCGCGTCGACGTGACCATCGTCGTCAGCGCCCCGGCAGACATCCAGCGCCAGCGCGTGCTCGAACGCCCCGGTATGACGCTCGACAAGCTGGAGCAGATCCTGTCGCGCCAGATGCCCGACGAAGAGAAACGGCGCCGCGCCGATTTCGTTGTGGACACCTCGCGAAGCATTCCCGAGACCGAGGCGCAAATCGATAGAATCATTGCTCAGCTCGAGGGGCGCAAAGGGAGTGCGTTCGCCACCCACTGGGCTTGACGCAAGCGAGGGGGCGACATGCTGCGCGAAATTGTGCTCGATACCGAAACAACGGGCCTGGATCATCGCAAAGGTGATCGCATCATCGAAATCGGATGCGTCGAGATCGTCAATCGCATCCCGACCGGGAAGACGTTTCACCAATACATCCATCCGGAAGACCGAGATGTTCATCCGGAGGCCGTAGCCATCCACGGCATCACGATGGAGAAGTTGCGCGACATGCCTGTGTTCAAGGCGGTCGCGCCGGCGTTCGTCGAGTTCATCGGCGATGCACCGCTGGTCATCCACAACGCGGCGTTCGATATCGGCTTCATCAACGCCGAGCTACAGCGCTTGAACCATGCGGCAATTCTGATGGACCGCGTCGTCGATACGCTGCAATTGGCGCGCCGTAAGCACCCCGGGGGACAGAACACCCTCGACGGTTTGTGCAGGCGCTACTTCATCGACAATTCAGCGCGTGAGTTCCACGGGGCGCTGCTCGACTCCTGGCTGCTGGCCGAGGTCTATCTGGAGCTGCTGGGTGAGCGGCAGGCGACGCTGAGCCTCGCGCAGACGGGCGCAGTCCGCGATGGCGCGGCGGTGACTGCCTCGGCCTCCGCCACAAAGGTTCGACCGCGGCCACTGCCGCCGCGTTTGACCGACGCCGACATCGTGGCGCATCGTGCCTTTGTCGAAACGATGAAAGAGCCGCTGTGGAAGAAGTTCGACCCGCCGGAACCGGCTGGCGAAGGTCCTTCAGGAGAGGCTTGAGGCCGGGCCGGTCGGCGTCGCTGCGTCGCGGCTTTTCTTGCGCATGTAGAGCGAACCGAAATCAACCGGATCGAGAAGCAGCGGCGGAAATCCGCCTTCGCGCGTGATGTCGGCAACGATCCGGCGCAGGAATGGGAACAGCAACGACGGGCAGTTGACGAACAGCATCGGCTCCAGCGCCTGGGGCGGTGCGTTCTCGATGTGGAAAGCGCCAGCGAAGACGACCTCGAAGTCGTAGATGACCGTCTCTTTGGCCATCGCACGAGCCTTGAACTCGATGGCAGATTCATAGACGTTGGCGCCGATGGTGCTCACGGCAACATCGATCTCGACGTTCAAGGCGGGGTTCTCGGGCGGACTGGTGATCAGTTTGCCAATGTTCGGATTCTCGAACGAGAGGTCCTTGATATACTGGCCGGCGATCCGCACTTGAACCTGTACAGGCTCGGACGCGGCAGGCCCATTGCCGAGGGCGGGTGAGGGCATTTTTGGCATGTAGCGTGTGTCCGAAGTCGAGGGCGAAATTCTTTTGATTGCATCGGTGGGCTATCACGCTGAGTGCACGGTCGCAATGCTCTCGCGCTGCAGTGAAGCGGCGGCGCCTAGATGTTGTCCCAATGTTGGGGGATGGGGATGTTGGGCTGGAACGGTTTGGGGGCGGATTGCATGACGTCGTGCGGGTGGTTTGGTATGCGTGCAAGCCTTAGCGGCGCAGTTCGCTTCATCGTTGTTTTGAGCGCGGTCGTCCTGGTCGCTGGTTCTCCTGCTTACGCGCAGAATCCGGGCAAGGGCCCCTCGAGTCCGATCGGTTCGCCCCCGTGGAACACGGACGTCAAGCCGGAGGCGCCCGTCGCTGGCGTAACGCTTGAACAGCACCAGCTGGACACGATCGCGAAGGTCAGCAGCTACTTCAACAATCTCGACAATCTGCGCGGCACCTTCGTGCAGACATCGGCCGACAACAAGCGGATGCGCGGCCGGTTTTATGTCAAGAAGCCGGGTCGGCTGCGCTTCGAGTACAATCTGCCGAGCCGGCAGCTCATCGTTTCCGACGGCAAGATGCTGGCGATCCAGGATCTGGATATGAATACCGACGATCGGATCGCGTTGGATCAAACGCCATTCCGGTTGCTGTTACGCAAGGACGTCGATCTATTGCGGGATGCGAGCATTATCGAGGTCCACGAAGCAGCGGATCTGATCATTCTGGCGCTCCAGGACAAGAGTCCGGATGCACCAGGGCAGATCCGCCTGTTCCTGACCAAGAGCCCCGAGCTGGAGCTCAAGGAGTGGGTCACCACCGATTCACAGGGATCCGATACCCGGCTGGAGGTTGCAAATCTCAATCGGCCGGATGATCTCGACGCCGAATTGTTTCGTGTCATCAGCCCGACGCTGCGAAAAAAATAAAGAATTCGCGCAGTTGGTTTGAAAACGAAGTTCAGAAACGAATCATCGCCGATGTTTCTGAAACATTCGGTAAAACAAACGTGAATGCAGGGGGTGGTGGCCTTGATTTTCCGCCACAGGCAACTAAATTCTTCAGTAGAGCGGTCGATGTCGCACATTCGGCAGTGCCCCCCGTCTCGCCGAAGACATCATCCCGCTGCACCGGATTCCCTCCCGGTGCGAAGCGCCGAAAAAGCGCTCCAGCGCCCAACCTCTCCCCCCGAGGTTGGGCGCTTTTCTATTTAAATTCCGATGGTTCGATAAATCAGTTGAGCCGGCGCGGCAATCTCAACCCGATCCAACATCTAGGCGAGCTTGGGTGCATCGCCAGCGGGTGTCAGCGGACGGGCAGCGAGAGCCATGCTGGGGCCGGATGCGTCGTGCGTGTCGGTATCGGATTCATCGCCGAACAGCGTGTCATCGAGTGAGCGGAGCTCTGCGGCCAGCACCCGGAGCCGTTCCGTGATCCGATCGACGAAGTGATCGGCGAGCTGAGGATCTTCCTTCATCTGCTCCTGGAGCGCGTCGCGCCGGATCCGCAAGGCCCGGACCGTGGTGTGCGCAACGACGGTTGCACCGTGCTCATGCTCGACGAGCATGGCAAGCTCGCCGATGATCGTGCCGACGCGAAGCGCGTGCGCCTGGGCCCCGGTTTGGCTGTGGATGCCATCGGCAAGCCGGACGGCATCGCCGGCGATAACGACAACAGCGGCATCAGCGTGCTCGCCGCCTTCAACGATCGATTGGCCAGGACGATAGACGACCCGATCGGCCTGACGCACGATCTCAGTCAGCTGGAGCGGGCTCAGCCCCCGAAAAATCTCCTGCGACATGAGTTGTCGCGCCAGCACACTGATGGACATGGGTCGATCCTGCTTCGTACTGCGACTGCGAATCGCGTGATCTTTGTACGAGCGAGGCTGGGCTGATTCGCGGCGGGGTCCAACCGCGCGAGGCCATTTGTACGCCGTTCCCCTCGATACACACAGGATAGGCGCGGCTGTGGACTGGCGCGCCAGATCGAACGGCAAACGGCGCACGCGGACGTGCGCCGTTGTGTAGGATGCGCTGCGGGTAAGCAGCGGCTCGCGTTGATGTTTACGCGAGAGCGGCGAGCTTGCCGTACTTC
>CAZKZT010000144.1:0-9326 GCA_964557265.1 uncultured Hyphomicrobium sp. | reverse complement strand
GTTTCAGGCACGCACGCGTTGGCTGAAACCGATTAGAGTAGATCGCAAGGAGGCTGAGGGTGCATGTTGCGGCCAGTATCCAATTTATGCCCGGAAGCCAGCGACTCAACTCGATGAACGGCGCTACGTGATGAGGCACGCGAAACTCCGAGTAGATTCGGCTTACTGTTGTACCGAGATCGGCAATGTCCGGTGCAGGTAGCAAGAGCCACTCGTAAACGAGGATGGCGAGCAAGGGCGCGCATAAAGACACGTAGATCAGCAGGCCACGCCCGATGAGCGCCGGCTGACCCGTTCTCAGTCCCAGCAGAAGAAGTGCAGCGCAGGCCCAGAATCCACCCACAAGGAAGTGGAAATAGGTGGCGAGGGCTGCAAAGCTGAACGCGAGGCCAATCTTATCTCGGCATATGAGGCCAATGGCGGCGAAAATCGCGGCGTATGCGAAGACCTTGCCTTCGACACCCCCGAACAGCCATTCGTCGGCGATGTACTTCTGGCCCAGCAGCAGGAATACTATGAGAGCTAGTGCCGTCTCGACGGTCGTCAGCGTCCAACTGCGTGCGAGATAAGCAAGGGATACGGCGAAGGCGGCAATGGCGATCAATCGGGCTGCAATCATACCACCGTCGAGGCCAAATAGCTGAACGAGAATGCCCAGTATTCTGAGACTCGCTATACGCGCCAGTGTGTTGTCGAAGGCGGCGTGGTTCTCGGTATAGAGATCCGGTCGAACGATCCGAATGCCAAGCTGAAAGTAGTGAACTTCGTTGTGCACCCATCCGATCGGCCCCATTGCAAGAAGGAGGATGATCAGGATGGTGAGCGCCATAGTGGCAGCGTTGTCGAAACGCGCCCCGTTTTTAGTCATGAAAAATGGACTCCCCGGAAACAAACTAAATCATCGTTCTAAAATCTCTTCCTGATCCCGATTTCGCAAGCGTCGGAGACGCGGCCATAGCGCGTTCATTGTACGCAGGGCCGGACACCGCCGCCCGCAACGTCTGCGGGCGACGGCCAGTCGATCAATTTCTAGAGCTTCATCCCGACCATCAGGCCGAGGTTCTGAACGGCGGCGCCGGATGCGCCCTTGCCGAGGTTGTCGAGTTGCGCGACGAGGACCGCCTGTGGATGCTGCGGGCTCGAGAACACGCGCAGCGCCAGCTTGTTGGTGCCGTTGAGGGCCTCCGGCTCGATCCGCCCGCCCGTGATCGACGGGTCGGACGCCGCGAGCACGCTGACCAGCTCTGATCCCGCATAGTGACGCTGGAGCGCCTGCTCCAGATCGGCGCCGGCCGGTTTGCCCGGCAGCGTGTCGAGGTGCAGCGGAATGCTGATCAGCATCCCCTTGTAGAAGTTGCCGACCGATGGCACGAAGATCGGCCGCCGCGTCAGCTTGCTGTAGAGCTGCAGCTCCGGCACATGCTTGTGCGCGAGGCCGAGGCCGTACAGCTCGAATGCCGGCGCGGTACCGTTGTCGTAAGTCTGAATCATCGACTTGCCGCCGCCCGAGTAGCCGGACACAGCGTTGACGGTGAGCGGGAAGTCGGCCGGCATCAACCCGGCTTCGACCAGCGGCCGCACCAGGGCAATCGCGCCGGTGGGATAGCAACCTGGATTGGTCACCCGCTTCGAGGCTGCGACGGCTTCGGTCTGGCCTGCGGTCAGCTCGGGAAAGCCATAGGTCCAGCCGGGCGCGACCCGGTGCGCGGTCGAGGCATCGATGATGCGCGGGCTGGCCTCACCAAGGCTGTCGGCGAGGGCCACGGCTTCTTTCGCCGCGTCATCGGGCAGGCACAGCACGACCACGTCGACCTCGGCCATCAGCGCCTTGCGCGCGGCCGGATCCTTGCGCAGCTCCGGATCGATCGAGCGCAGCTTGAGGCCGGAGACGCCGGTCAGGCGCTCGCGAATCTCGAGGCCGGTGGTGCCGGCTTCACCATCGATGAAGACGGTCGGTACGTCGCCCTTGAGGGCGATGGGCTTGCTGGAAACAGTGGCGGCGCTCGTCATGGCCATGAACCTCGGTCGTCGGTTTCGGGGATTGCTGGGGCCGCTCGGCGGCCGGAGGCGCGGCTTTGGACGCAAAAAAACCGCGCTTCTGGCGCGGCTTGCGACTCACGGGCGTGGATCAACAGCCCATCATCGCCGCCGCGCCGGAGCGCGCGCACGCAAACGTCGGACGATGGTGAAGCCGTTTTCCATGGCGCGGAAAATGAGGAAGACCGGCTGGAAAGTCAATGGCCGTCGTGAAGCCAGCCATTCAGCCCGATGGTGCCAGCTCAGTGCGACGCCGGGTTGAGGGCACGTATGGCCGCCATGGTGTCGGCGAGGCTGGTTTCGATCGGGATGCTCTGGCTCCAGCCGAGCTCGCTTTTGGCGCGCGCCGTGCTGACCTTGGTGATCTTGCCGCGCATGGTCTCGACCAGCTCGCGGCTGACGAGGCGCTTGGTGCGGAGGAGCTTCGATCCGACCCAGTCGAGCGCCGGTGCCGCCGAGAGGATGATGTCAGGCAGCAGCAGCGGCGCAGCCGGCACCTCGCTGTCGATCTTGTTCATCAGCACGCTCAGCTCACGCAGCGAGGGCAGATGGTCGTTGACGATGATGAAGCGACCGCCGACCGGCCGCTCGCCCGCGAGGACGTGGGCTGACGCGACGTCGCGGACGTCGACGTAGGGGATGTTGGACTTCGGCGCACCGAACCGCATCGAGCCCATCATGATGCCTTCGATGATGTCGATCGATGGCGTCGTGCGCCGGAAACCGGGCCCGCCGATGGTGCCGGGCAGGATGGTGACGAGCTGGACGCCGGTTTCTTCGGCGGCTTTCCAGGCGGCGCGTTCACCTTCCACCTTGGCGCGGAAGTAGGGAACGGCGAGGTCGCTCGTCCAGTCGGCCTCGGTGACGACAGGGGCGTCGGGGGGCACGCGCGGCAGGGTCGCAATCGAGGAGGTCAGCACGACCTTCGGCACGCCGGCCGCGGCCGCGGCGCGCACCGCGTTGGCGGCGCCTTCCGTGCTGTCGCGGAGCAGCCCGTCGATGGCGTTCCTGCTGTCGGGGTGGAGCGCATAGGTTGCGGCGACGTGGAACAGCACGTCGATGCCGCGGCACGCTTCGACGAACGGCTCGAAGGTGCGGACGTTCAGCTCGACCACATCTTCGACGCCCGCCGTCGTCAGTGGCAGCACCTTGGTGCGATCGGCCCGCGAGCGTATCGATGCCCTCACGTCATGCCCTTTGGCAAGGAGGGCCGTGCAGACGTTGAAACCGAGGTGCCCGTTGGCGCCGGTCACGAGTGCTTTCATCGGCATGGATACTCAGGCATTGGCGAAGATGTTGAGCCGTCGCCGCTTGCGGGCAAGGGTAAGAATGATCACGGCCAAGCCGCCGAGCACCAGCCACGCCGGCAGTGCCAGCAGCCGGGTGATGCCGCTGTCCCAGAACGCCGGATGCACCTTCACGGACAGCGTGCGTTTCGCTGTCTCGAGCGAGGTGGGCGCGAGTTCCGTCCAATGCTGGAGGGCGGATGTGATCACGAGGCCGCCGTCATTGGCGATCGTGCGCGTGCCGTCGCTGACAAGCGCAACGAGTGCGGCAACCAGCATGATGCGGGCAACAATGCGCAGGGTCACCATCGCGACCGCGCGCACGGTCGGAATGAAGACGAGCGCCAGCAGGAGCGCGCCTATCGCCGCCAGCGCCTTGTTGGCGCTGATGAGCTGCTTGATGGTCTCGATCATCCGAGGCCTGTGTGGATCCGCATCCGCATGTCATGCGGTGATAGCGTGCACCGCATCACGCGGCAACCTCGCGCGAGCGAGATTGCCGCGGCAACATTGGGTGAATGCCCTGAAACCGGGTCATTCGTGTGGCGTGAGGCGGCGGCTTGCAGCAATAGTGAGGTCTGTGACGGGCATGGCCGGCGCTGTGCGTCACGCCGCCTTGATCAACCGCGCCTGGAGATCGAGGACCGCCATCATATAGCCGACGCGGTCATCGACGGCTTCGGCCAGCAGCGAGAAGTAATCCGGCCCGTCAGGCAGGATCTCGCCAATCACTTCGCCATACTCGAATCTCAGCACGGCCTCGTACTTCTTGGCGATCGCCTGCATTTTCGTGTTCTCGGCGAGGCAGCTCATGAACAGCAGCCGGACGCCACGATTGCGTGCCGCGCGGATGACGCGGCCCATCAGGGCCGAGCCAATGCCGAGGTCCTGATAGGCCTGCTCGACTGAGAATGCCGCTTCCGCTTCCTCGCCCCACGTGTCGGCGAGCTTGCGCAGCTCGGCGGCGGCGCGGATCTCGCCGTCGACGAAATAGCCGAACACGATCGAGCCCATTTCGTCCATGCGGGCGGCATAGTCCTCGATGAAGTAGTCCGAGACGCCATGCGCGAACCGCATCCGGCGGCTGTCCTTGTCGAGCCGCATGAGATGGTCGCGAAACAGGTGGTGCTCGGTCGGCCATAGCTTGCGGAGCGTGGCCGACGTGATCGGCAGCTCCTCGGGGTGGCCGTCCGGATCAAGATCCGGCCTGGTGGTCGTTGTGCTCATGATCGTCACCCTCTCTGATGGGGGTATCGCGCGGGCCACCGCTCTTTTCCGGCGCCGGTCCCACGTTAGGATATGGATGCGCTATCGCATTGCACAATAGTGGGCCGCGATGACGGTGCTGTTAAGCATATATTTCAAGCAAACACTTGCGCTTAGGCGTTTGCTGCGATGCCAAATATCGTTCTTTTGCGGCGGCAATGGGTTACGGAGGGAAGGCGGTTCGCCGCAGGTCCGGATTGATCCCCGTTCAAGCCCGGTTCCGCGCCTGACGGCGGCCTCGCGCATGGCCGCTCTGCTCTGATGTCAGAGGCTCACAGGAAGCTGTACGGGTCGATGTCTACGGTCAGGCGCAGGTCGCCCTTGATCTCCGGCAGCGCCGCGAGCCACGCCCTCAGATACGCCTGCACGTCCAGCTCGCGCGGGGCCTTGAGCAGTAACCGCCAGCGGTAGCGGCCCCGGATGATCGCGATCGGCGCCTCGGCGGGCCCGAGGATCTCGATGCGCTCGGCAGCGGGCGCCCGGCGGGCGACATCGCGGGCGGCGGCTTCGGCGGTCTCCTTGTGGCGGGCCGAGACGATCAGCGACACGAGCCGGCCGAAGGGGGGCAGCATCGCGAGCTGCCGGATGCGAATCTCGCGCTCGAGGAACGCTTCGCGATCGCCGCGTACGATCGCGTCCATAACGGGGTGCTCGGGCATGTAGGTCTGGATGTATCCCGCACCTTTCGCGAGCGCGCGGCCGGCGCGGCCCGTCACCTGGTGGAGGAGCTGGAAGGTCCGCTCGCCGGCGCGCGGATCGGCGCCCTGCGCGAGGCCCAGATCGCCGTCGATGACGCCGACCGTCGCGAGGTCGGGGAAGTGATGACCCTTGGCGACGATCTGCGTCCCGATGATGATGTCGATCTCGCCGCTCTCGATGCGCTTGATCACGTCGCGCATTTCGGTGAGGGAGGGGATCAGGTCCGACGAAAGCAGCGCCACCCGCGCCTCGGGGAAGCGCTCGCGCACCTCCTCGTCGATGCGTTCGACGCCGGGGCCGCAGGCGACGAGGCTGTCCGCTTCGCCGCACTTCGGGCACTTCGACGGCAGCGGCATCGAGAAGCCGCAGTGGTGGCAGTTGAGGCGATGGCGGAAGCGGTGCTCGACCAGCCACGCGGTGCACTGCGGGCATTCGATGCGGTGGCCGCAGGACCGGCACAGCGTCAGTGGCGCATAACCGCGGCGGTTCAGGAACAGCAGTGTTTGCTGGCGCTTCGCGAGCGTCTGCCCCATCGCATCGATCAGCACCGGCGACAGCCAGTGGCCCTTCTCCGGCGGCGCCGAGCGCAGATCGATCGGCGTGATCTCGGGCAGCTCGACGCCGGTGTAGCGGCCGGGCAGGGCGAGGTGACGGTAGCGGCCGGTACGCGCGTTGACGTGGCTCTCGATCGATGGCGTCGCCGAAGCGAGGATGACCGCTGCGCCGCCGATGTGGGCGCGCACGACGCTCATGTCGCGGCCCTGATAGTGGACGCGGTCCTCCTGCTTGAAGCCGGGGTCGTGCTCTTCGTCGACGACGATCAGGCCGAGATCGGCATACGGCAGAAACAGCGCCGATCGCGCGCCGACGACGACGCGTGCTTCCCCGGTCGCGGCGGCACGCCACACGCGCCCGCGCTCCGGGCCCGACAACGCCGAGTGCCACTCCGCGGGCGGTGCGCCGAAGCGCGCCTTGAAGCGGTCCATGAACTGGCTGGTCAGCGCGATTTCGGGCAGCATGATCAGCGCCTGCCGTCCGCGATCGAGCGCGCGCGCGACGGCTTCGAAATAGACCTCGGTCTTGCCCGATCCGGTGACGCCATCGAGCAGCGACACCGAGAACGTGCCCGCATCGACGGACGCCATCAGCGCTTCGACCGCTTGGCTCTGGGCATCGGTGAACGACACCGTCGCATGGCTCGGGTCAGGGCGCGGGAAGCGCCGCTCCGGGATCACGACTTCGACGAGGCAACCGGCCCCGACGAGACCATCGATGACGCCGGTGCTGCATCCGGCTTCGGCGGCCAATGCGCTGCGCGTACGGATCAGCCCGTCGGCGGCAATCTCCATCGCGCGCGCCCGTGCAGGCGTCATGCGCGGCGGCAGAGTGGCACCTTCGACGCGGGCCACGCCGAGACGTGGCTTGACCGGCTCGAACACCGCCTGCGCGCTCATCATCATCCGCACGACCATGCCGAGCGGCGCCAGCGTATAGCGCGCCACCCATTCGGCGAACCGCATCGAGGTTGCTGGCAGTCCCGGCGCGTCCATGCGCTCGATGATGGCCTTGAGCTTCCTCTCGTCGATAGGCTTGCCCTGGTCGCCGACCGGTTGATCCCACACCAGGCCGATGCGCGTCTGCGGGCCGAAGGGGACGACCACGAAATCTCCGGGCGCGGCCTGCACGCCCTCCGGCACCGCGTAGTCATACGTCTGGTCGAGCGCGACCGGCAGCAGCACCGGCACGCGGGGGCGCGCGGCGGCGGTCGGTCCAAGCATCGTTGCCAGCAAGTCTTCCAAAGCAGCTGCGCTCGCATTAGGAGTAGGGGGAACCAGAACCAGAACGCGACTCGATCTGCAACTCTACCCGCTGACGCGGGGCGATCCGAGGGCAAGGTCATCGCCGGAGCGCTGGGATGGCCCCAGACGTACCCCAGGAGTAAACATGAAATTCTTCGTCGATACCGCCGACGTCGCTGAAATCCGGGAGCTCGCCGAGTTGGGCCTGCTCGATGGCGTCACGACCAACCCGTCGCTGGTGGCCAAGGCAGGGCGCGACTTCAAGACCATCATCGAGGAAATCTGCGACATCGTGGACGGACCGGTGTCGGCGGAAGTCACCGCGCTCGATGCCGAGGGCATGATCCGCGAGGGGCAGATCCTGGCTGAGATCGCCGACAACGTGGCGGTCAAGGTGCCGCTGACCTGGGATGGCCTCAAGGCGTGCCGCGCGCTGACCGAGGACGACATCATGGTCAACGTGACGCTGTGCTTCTCGGCCAATCAGGCGCTGCTCGCGGCCAAGGCGGGCGCGACGTTCGTGTCGCCGTTCATCGGTCGTCTCGATGACATCGGCCAGAACGGCATCGAGCTGATCCAGGATATCCGCACGATCTACGACAACTATCCCGACCTCGGCACCGAGATCCTCGCCGCGTCGATCCGTTCGGACGAGCACGTCAAGCAGGCGGCGCTGGCCGGCGCCGATGTGGCGACGGTCCCGCCCAAGATCCTGCAGGCGCTGGTCAAGCATCCGCTGACCGACAAGGGGATCGAGATCTTCCTCGCCGACTGGAAGAAGACCGGCCAGGTCATCAAGGAAGACTAAGCCGATGTCCGCTTCGGTGATGTGGAAGGAGCTGACGGCGCCGGAGCTGGTCGTGAAGGCCGGTGCCGGGGCGCTCGTCATCCTGCCCGTCGCGTCGATGGAACAGCACGGGCCGCACATGGCGGTCGGCGTCGACACGGTGCTGTGCGAGACGGTGTGCCAGCGCGCGGCGGAGATGCTGGATAGCGAGATGCCCATCGTCGTCGCGCCAACGCTGTGGTGCGGCATGGCCGAGCATCACATGGCGCGCGGCGGGACGTTCACTTTCGACATCCCGACGTATCGCGCGGTGCTGCTGGCGTTCCTGACGAGCATCGAGCGGCACGGCTTCAAGCGCGTGTTCATCGTCAACGGTCACGGCGGCAACATCAGCGCGTTGTCGGCGTTTCTCGGCGATTTCACGCGCGAGACTGGATTGGAAATCCGCATCACGACCTACTTCGAGCTGGCGCAGCCCGGGATGCCCGCGATCCTCGAGGACCAGGAGCGCGTGCGTCACGCCTGCGAGGGCGAGACATCGATGATGATGGCGGTGGCGCCCGATCTCGTGCGCCTCGACAAGCTCGCCGACGCGCATGGTCCCAAGCGACAGACACCGATGCCGCTGGAGGTGATGCGGCATCGCTCCTACGGCGAATTCACGCCCACCGGCGTCGTCGGCGATGCGCGCCGCGCCACTGCCGACAAGGGCCGCCGCCTGATGGACCTCTGCCGCGACACCCTCGTCGCCGCCATCCGCGATCCGGAGACGTGGAAGGCGTAGAGAGCTTTAAATCTCCAGCTCCTCGCCCTCGACGTAGGCCTCGCCCGGCTTTTCCATGGAAAGCTGATGGCGGATCTTGCGGATGTCCACCGCGACCGGCTGGAACGGATAGCTCGCGATGTTGGAGGGCGGGCTGTCGCCGTAGGGGCGATCGCACGCCGAAATGTCCTCGCGCACTTTGCCAGGACAGCCCGACGTGCGGAACGCAACGCCCTCGTCAATAATCGTGTCCATCTCGGACTTGGGAATGCCGAAGTCCGACACGCGCCCTTCGTCGTCGAAACGCATGTGCTCGACGCGCACGCCGCGATAATCGATCAGGTAGCGCGCGAGCTGGACGCGCCGCCACTGATCGCGCGGTGTCGCGGGGAGATGGTCCATCAGCGAGCCGCGCTCCGGGAAGAAGCAGAACATGTGGCTGTGCCCGCCCATGTCGACGAGCCGCTGGATCAGCGTCAGCGTGTCGTGCTCCGTCTCGCCCATGCCGACGATGATGTGGGCGCCGAACTTCTCACGCCCGAAGATGTCGTGCGCGTCCTCGAGGATCTCCCAGTATTTCGCCCAGGAGTGCGGGCTCGCGACGCCTTTGCCGCGTGTGCGGTCAAAGATGTCGGGGGTTGCCGCGTCGAGCGCGACGGTGAAGATATCGGCGCCGAGGTCGCGGAGTT
>CAZKZT010000143.1:0-9342 GCA_964557265.1 uncultured Hyphomicrobium sp. | reverse complement strand
TCTTCGAGCTGACGGTACACTCCTAGGTCATCGGTGCCGTATCATCGACGGCAATGTGGACATGACCGAGCGAGGAGCGCTCGATGCGTGCCGCCACGCCGTAGACATGTGCAAGAAGTTCGGATGTGAGTGCGTGAGGCGGCGTGTCGTGCGCTACGACCTTGCCATCGTGCAGCACCACGATCGCGTCAGACCAGCGCGCGGCGAGCCCGAGATCGTGCATCACCACGATAACGATGCGGCCCTCAGCGGTAAGGTCGCGGACGAGTTTCATGACGGTCACCTGGTGGCGCAAATCAAGCGCACTTGTCGGCTCGTCGAGCAGGAGAAGGCGCGGCTCGCGCACAATGGCCTGCGCCAATCCAACAAGCTGGCGCTGGCCGCCGGACAGTCGATCGAGGACCTCGAGGGCGAGGTCCGCAATGCCCAGGCGGTCGAGTGCGGCGACGGCGAGATGGCTGGCGTCGGCCGCGCTCGGCTCGAATTCATGGCCACGCGATGCCTTGAATGACGCGATCACGGATTCGAGCACGGTCAGTGCAATGCCCTGAGGCAGGGCCTGCGGCATGAAAGTGACTTTTGCGGCCCGCTGTGCGCCGGACATTCCTATGAGTTCATCGGGGCCGAGGTGAACGGATCCGGTGGCCTTGATCAGACCTGCGAGCGCGCGCAGCAGCGTCGATTTGCCGGCAGCATTCGGACCTACCAAAGCTGTAACCCGTCCCGCCTGGATCGGACCGAGATCGAGATTGCGGATGACGGGTCTGCCGCGATACCCGGCCGACAAACCGCGGATATTCAGCTCGAGCGTACTGGTGCTACCGTTCATGCTGCATCCCGGCGGGTGAGGACGAGGACCAGGAAGAATGGAATGCCGACGAGCGATGTGACGAGGCCGATGGGCATGACGATGCCAGAAATGATGATCTTGCTGGCGCAGGATGCGAGCGCCATGACAAGCGCTCCCGCGAGCATGCTGGCGAGCAGGAAGAAGCGGTGATCCTCGCCGACCAGAAGGCGCGCGATGTGAGGGCCGACCAGGCCGACGAACGCGATGGTGCCCACGAAGGCGACGGATGTCGCAGTCAGAAGGCTCGCGCGCACGAGTGCTGCGAACCTCAGTCGCGCGACATTCACGCCGAAGCTGCGCGCGCGCTCCTGCCCGAGGCGCAAGGCCGTGAGCTGCCACGATGAGGCGAGGGAGAAAGGCGCCACGACGAGCAGAACCACCGCAAGTATGGCGATCTTCTCCAGCGTCGCGCGCGTGAGGCTGCCCATGGTCCAGAACACGAGCTGCTGCAGCGCCTGCTCGCTGGCCGCGAACTGTAGGATCGCGACCAAGGCGTTGAACGTGAAGAAAAGGGCAATGCCGAAAAGGACGATCGTTTCGCCGCCGGGACTACGAAGTCGCGCCAGAATCTGCAGAAGCATGGCCGAACCAAAGGCAAGCACGAACGCATTGACGGGGATGATCCAGTTCGGTGGAACGCCGGGAAGGCCGATGCCGAGCACGATGGCCAAAGCCGCGCCGAAGGTGGCGGCGGAGGACATGCCGAGCGTGAACGGGCTCGCCATGGGATTGTTCAGGATGGTCTGCAGCTCCGCACCGGCGAGCGACAGTGATGCGCCAACGAGAACGGCCATGGCGGCCTGCGGAAAACGCACCTCCCAGATGATCACTGCCGTGGCGCGGTTCAGGCTCTCCGGGGCGAACAGTCCACGCACGGCGTCTGCAAAGCCGAGCGCCGACGGGCCTGTCGCGAAATCGATGAGAAAGGCGAAGATCGTGGCGATCGACAATGCCAGTATGACTGCCCACCGCACACGCAGCAGGCTGGCATACCTAACCAATGCCGTTTGAGCTGCCGCGCTCGGTCTGTGCATGCCGCTCGGGCTCCGTTCTGCCTACTTCAGAGAAATCCAGTACGTGCCTTCGAGCGGGACCGAGAGAAAGCGTGCATTGAGCTCGCGCAAGCTGGCGTCGGGATCGATATCGCGGAAAAGATCAGGGTGGAACCATTTGGCAAAGGCTTCAACCGCGAGAAAATTCATCGGCACATTCGCGAACAGATGCCAGATGCCATGGACGCGGCCTTGCTGCACGGCGCCGAGCGCTGCAAGGCCCGGGTGCTGGACGACCTGCGTCAGCGCCTGGCGCGATGTGCGCGCGTCGATGCCGGGGCCCATCACGAGGCCTCCCTTGCCAATGAGATGTATGCCGCCGGTACCCACATAGATGTCAGGCGCTCTGGAGATGACATACTCCAGATTGAGCTGAGCGAACGGTTGTTTGAGAATGTCGGCGGCAATGTTGTGGCCGCCGGCAGCGTCTATGAATGCGCCGATGGTCGCACGCCCGGGTGAATTGCAGCATTCGCCGAGGCCCGCATGTGCGTGCATGAAGACATTCGGTGGCTTGGGCTTGGCTTCAGCCAGTCGCTCGGTGATGCGGCGCATATGCGCGGTGTAGAAGGCGCTGTACTCCGCCGCGGCCTGCTCGCGGCCAAGCACCTGGCCGAGAATGCGGATGCTCGGCAAAGTGTTCTCGAGCGGTCGCGCCACGAAATCGATGAACACGACCGGAATGCCGGCGGCCTCCATCTGGGCGATGATTTCGGTCGATCGCGCGGAGGGACCATAGCCGCCACTAAAGATGGCAATGTCCGGCTGCACCGCAAGCGACTGCTCCACTGAGAACGTGTCGGCGGTGCCGCGACCGACGATCGTCACATCATCAATTCGTGGGAACTTGGCGCGATAGCGCGCGTAGGTCGTCGGGTCCTGACGCGAAAGATCCGCTGGCCAGCCTGCAAGGAGCGAAACAGGATCAGGGTGCAAGAGCGCCAAAGCGAGAAGTTGGCGGCCTTCGCCGAGCAAGATGCGCGTCGCGGGTTTCTGCAGCTTGACCGTGCGCCCGGCAATATCGGTGATGACAATGCTTTCCTGCGCGGAAGCCGGCGTTGGGGCAAGTGTCGCGATGCTGGCGAGGCCCAGGAGCAGGAATGACAATGCAGAGCGCAGCATGTTCCGATCCGTGATGGCAAGACGGCTGAAGCTACAAGTCGGTAGATGCGAGTGTGAGACGCAGTGCGCGACTTGCGAGGGCCGGGATCACCGACACGTGGTTCTCGCCGGGAAATTCCTCATAGCGCAGATCGAGGCCATGCGGCGCCAGATCACGCAGTCTTGCCGCCATATCGCGGGCGTTGTCGATCATGCGATTGCGCGTCACCCACGCCGCGTGAGGTGAACCGGGCGGCGCACTCGACGGGACGGTCTGCTCGAGTCCACCTACGCCGATCATGAGACGCAGGGGGCGCGGAGCTGCGCTCAACTGCGTGCTGAAGGCGCGCTCCGCTTTGAGGATGCTACGATCACCGAACCAGATCGATGGGCTGCCAGCGACGTACGAGTGGAAGGATGTTGGCCGCGTGAAAAGTGCGTGCAACGCGAACAAGCCGCCGAACGAATGGCCAAACAGGCCCTGTCGGCTGGCATCTATGGGGAAGTCCCGCGCAATGCTGGGCTTCAATTCACCTTCTATGAAGTCGAGGAAGGCATCGGCGCCGCCAGTCGGAGGCCAGGATGTGCCGTCAGGGCGAGGCGACAGCGATGCCGCCGCGACGGCCGGCGTATAATCGAAGGTTCGCCGTACGGGATCGAGAGGAAGGTCCGTGGGGTAGCCAATGCCGATGACGATGGCCGGCTGCACGCCTGTGGTGGCAGGTCGGGACGACTGCATGGCCAACGCTTCGACCATCGTCGCGAAAGCGGCATTCGCATCGAGCAGATATATGGCCGGGTAGCCGGCCTCGGGAGGCGGTTGCGCAGGTGTGGAAATGAAAATAGCAAACGCGGCGCCTGATGCACGCGCGTGCATCAGGCGCCGCTCGGTTCGTGGCAGAATGACTGGACCGCCGCGCTGAATAGCCGCTCCTACCATCGATACCTGAGGGTCGCGATCACGCTGCGGCCGGCGCCGTAGTGGCAAGCCGAGTTGGTGGCATTGGTTGAAGGAAAGCCACCTCCGAACGCGCCACACGAGGCGAGGTATTCCTCGTCGAACAGGTTGCTCGCATTAACTTGCAGCTTGAGTCCTTTGTAGGCGGGTGACCACGCGGCGAAGTCGTAGCTTACAGCCGCGTCGACCAAGGTCACCGAGTCGACTTTCCAGGTGTTGGGAATATTGCCGAACGTGTCGCCGATGTAGCGGATGCCGCCGCCGAAGCCGAAGCCGTTCAAGGGGCCTTCGCGGAAGGTATAGAAGGACCATAGCGAAGCCATGTGAGCCGGCACCGCAGTCGGGCGCTTGCCGACTTCTGCCGCCGACGTGGACTTAGTCACTTCGGTGTCGAGATACGTGTATGCGGCAACCACATCGAGGTTGCGATTGAGGCTTGCGCGGGCTTCGACCTCGACACCTCGCGTGCGCACCTCATCCATCTGGCGATAGCAATTCGTTCCACACGAACTGGTGACATTCTGCAGTGTCATGTCGAATAGAGACACGGTGAATAGGGCGTTCAAACCCCTGGGCTGGTACTTGATGCCCACTTCGAACTGATCACCCGTCAGGGGCTTCAGAGGACCGCCATCCTGAGCGATGGCAGTGCCCTGCAGCGGCTCGAACGAGGTCGCGTAGCTGACGTACGGTGAAACGCCGTTGCTGAATTGGTAGAGGAGGCCCGCGCGCCACGTGAATTCGCGATCCTCGGTATTGATCGGATAAGCGGTGGGAGCCACGTTCGAAGTCCGGAACTCGTAGTCAGCCCAATCGAAGCGGCCGCCGATGACAGCGTGCAGATTTCCGATCTGGATCTGATCCTGGAGATACAGGCCGAGCTGGCTGCCCGTCGCCGTGTTGTTGGTTGCCGCACCGAGCGTGATCGGCTGGCCGTAGTCCGGATCGAGGTCGGTGTAGTCGATGCCGACGACGTTGCCCGACCGCAGTGCCGCCTTGCCGTCGAACCATTGATAGTCGATGCCGAACAGAACCGTGTGCTTGATGCCACCGGACTGGAACTTGGCCTCGGCGTGCGTGTCGACGGCCACCGTATCGACGCTGTTGATCGTGTTCGAGGCGCGCCGATTGATGGTCGTGCCGCTCAGAGCCGCCGTCTGCAGCGCCGAGAATTCCGTATCGAGCGACATGTAACGGAAGCCCTGCCTCACCGTCCAGATCTCATCGAAGCGGTGCTCGAAAAGATAGCCGATCGAAGCCTGCTCGCGCTTGAACTCGTCGTAGGTCGGATCACCAGGGTTGAAATAATGCGGAATCTTCGGGAACGCGCCGTTTGGCAACGCGCTGCCGACCGCCGGTACCGCGACCGAGTAAGAGCTCTTGGGATCGTTGAGGTAGCTCGCGAGAATGGTCAGCGTCGTCGATGTCGTCGGCCGCCACGTGACGGACGGCGCGATGGCGAAGCGTTCTTCATCAACGCCGTAGATGTCGGTGCCGCTTTCGCGCGCAATGCCGGTCAAGCGATAGGACAGCGTGCCTTCGCGGTCGAGCGGCCCACCGAGATCGAAGCCGATCTGCTTGTGGCCGTTGGTGCCGTATTGGACGGCGATCTCGCCGAACGGATCGTTGGTCGGCTTCTTGCTGATCAGATTGACGAGGCCGCCGACACCGACCTGCCCGTAGAGAATGGATGCGGGGCCTTTGAGCACTTCGATGCGTTCGAGCAGATAGGGATCCGTGACCGGCACATCGAAATTGAGGCCGCGCTGCAGCCTGAGGCCGTCCTGAAAGTGCACGAAGCTCTGCAGGTTGCCGAGGCCGCGGATGTTGACGATGTCGTAGCGCGACGAGGGCCGCACATCGACGATCACGCCCGGCGTGTAGTGGAGCGCATCGGAAATGCTGATGGCGCCCTGCTGCTCGATCTGGTCACGGGTGACGACGGAGATCGATTGCGGCGTCTCGGTCAGCGGCGTGCCGGTTTTGGTGCCGGTCGCGCTATCGGGTGCAACCATGCCGGGTGCGGGGCCGGTCGCGCTGCCATAGCCGGTCGATGACGGCACGATCGCTGGTGGAGGCGCGGGCACGGCCGGTGCCTGTTGTGCTGTCGGCCGCGACTTCGCTTTCGCCGTAGCCTTTGCTTTGGCCTTGGCCCTTTTCGTCTCGACGCTCAGCGGAGGCAGTTGTGTGGCACCGGGCTGCTGCGCCAAGGCAGGCCCGGACGCTGCGAGCACCATAGCGCCGAGAGACGTCGTTATCGCCGTGATCAAAACCCATTTGCTCACAGACCTGACGTCGCGATCCGGTAGTACCGTAACTTGCTTCACTGCTCGTCCCCCCAAATGTCTCGACCATGTCGACGATGCTGTCGATGGCTGGGGGCAATAGCCTGGCTAGCAGCAGAGCAAGCTCTAGAAAGTTTACGCATTATGTCAAGAATGCAACGGAAGGCCTGAAGATAGCGGCTGATTGTTGCGGCGAGAAAGCCACACGAAGACGGGCGTCGTTGTTCGCGCCGCTTTGAACGATTCCTAAATTGAGAGCTGCTGCGGCCCGCTCGGCGAATGCCAGGGCCTTCTCTCGAGGCGCGCTACTGTTGAAGATCTTCGGGCGTCTCGCGGCCGATCACAGCCACCGCCATCCTGGAGCCGTCGATCATGTTCCGGAGAGTCTGTTGTGAGATGCCTATCTGCCAGAGCCAGATTCGCTCTGAGCTGAGCTTCGCGCGGGATGCCGAAGTTCGGCGCAAAGCGCATACATATTCAGATACTCTCCCAGGACTCTTGCGGCGCAGGTTAGGCGCGAAGCACCAGTGTCGCCGGCAAGTGCGCGGGCGTTGCTCAAGAGAGCTGTTTCATCCCCCATTCGCGCCGCTCGCACGAGGTCGAGCGTCAGGTGCTCCTCCTCGCTCAGACGATTGCTGCAGATTGCGCAATCTGCCGGCATGAAGGAGAAGCCGCCGCAGCGTTCGTCGCGGATGGCGTGCAGCAATGGAACGATGTCGTGGACCAATGCCGACCCATCGGGCTCGCCTATCGCCCGTTCAGCGTCCACGAGCGCCGCCTCCCAGCCATCTCGCGTATCATTTGCGAGGCTTGCACAGAGATGGCGGAACAGCTTCAGGAAGAGACGTTCAACGTCATCGAGATGGAACGTGTCGATACGCGGCAGATGCCGCGTGCGAAAGTAGCAGGTATCCTCTCGGATCACGCCGTCAGCTACAACGATCTGCAGATGGGAACGCGTCGTCATCATGGCGCATCCGAGTTGGCCGGCCACGCCGTGACGATCTCGTCGAGAGATGGACGAGGGCGCTCGGGCGTCGAATTGCGGCTGGTGCCGATTGGAATGAAGCCGGCCACGCGCTCATGCTCAGCGAGACCGAGGATCTGACGCGCCCGGGCGTTATAGGCAACCCAGCCCGTCAGCCAGTTGCCGGCGAAGCCCAAGGCTGAAGCCGCAACAATCAAGTTCATGCACACGGCGCCGGCCGAGAGAACCTGCTCCCACTCGGGAACGCGTGCGGAAGGATCAGCGCTGCTGACGACAAACACCGTCACTGGTGGCGCGCTGAACGTGTCACGGATGCGCGCTGCTGTTCGCTCGGCCTGCTCGCGTGGTGGCGCGCCGTCCGCTCTGATGTAAGCGTCGGCCAAGGCCGAGCCGAGCTTTCCGCGCGCTTCGCCATGAACCGTGATGAAGCGCCACGGCGCGAGGCTGCCATGATCGGGCACGCGCGATGCGATCGCGAGAATATGGCGCAGTTGCTCAGGTGATGGTCCCGGCAAGTCCAGTTGCGACGGTGGCACGCTGCGTCGCGTCTCCAGCACCCACAACATATCCGTCGCTGCGTGCCGCTGAGCGGCGGCTTCCGGCACGGCAATATCTACAGACATTTTGATTTCCTGATCAGCTACGTGGCGACAGGTGCCTCGTCGACAGTGGCGTCGCGCGCTGTGGCGGGCTTCGGAACATGATCACGTCCTCAAGGATCGAGATTGAGCGGAAGTGACGCGTGCAGCAAGGCATCGAGGCCGAGCGCTGTCAGCGTCGTGAAGGTGACAAGAATGGCTGAGAGGCCAAGGCTGGTGGCGACGAGCAGGATGGCATCGCTGAGGCGATGCGCTCGCTCCGGGCCGTATTCGGGCTCGTCAACTAAGGCGGCCAGCCGATCCGTGGAGCGACTGATGATACGCATGAGCATGGGGCTTCCTGGTCTCGGGCGGACGATATGATGTCATCGGGCTGAGACGGGGTTTTCGGACGGCGGCGCGTTTGAAGCCGAATGCGGGCATCGGCCAGGACAGCGCGGACGAGAGCGCCGTTGCGTCGGCTCGAGATGTCCTATCCGGCAAGGCGTATAGGGCTGTCCTCGAACGGGAGGCTGAAGTGCGAGAGAGTGACATGCGCCTGCTCCGGGCCCTCGTATGGAAGCGACCGGGGCCGGTTCGTGGCGGGAACAGACAATTATTGACGACAATAGTCAAGAATAGACTTTGACGCAGGCGGGCCTCGCGAATCGTGAGCGCGCCGTCTACTTATCTCATGCTCAATGTGGTGCACGAGGATCGCCTTCCAGTTACATACTGTCGAAAAGGCGACAGATGGCCCTGTTGCTCGACGGCGGCTTCCACCGGGCGGACCGCTTGTGCAGACCAGGCCGCGCAGAAGAATGGATGATTTCATATGAGCCAGCCAACACCTCGGAACGGTTCCAAGAGCACGCTGCTCGCTGTCGAGGATACAGCGTTCCTGCTGCGCGACGAAATGCGGGCGATCCGCTTCGCTCTCGAGTACAGCAAAGCAGACCTGGCGCTGCGCGATTGGGGCATTCGCTCGACCATCATCGTGTTCGGCGGTGCGCGTGTGCCTTCGCCGGAGCAGGCCGCGGCCGCCGCCGAATCGGCACGCACGGAAGCTGAGAAGGAGGTGGCAGAAAAATTGAGACACCGCGCCGCGTTCTATCGCATTGCGCGTGAGTTTGGCCGCATTGCCTCCGAGCGTGGTGGCGCCTTCGCGCCGAGAAACAGATGGCGTGACAATGTCATTGCCACCGGTGGCGGGCCTGGCGTCATGGAGGCCGCCAATCGCGGCGCCGCCGACGTTGGCGCGCCGACTATCGGCTTCAACATCACGCTCCCTCATGAGCAGTCCCCCAATCCGTACATCACGCCGGAGCTGAGCTTCCGCTTCCATTACTTCGCCATGCGCAAGATGCATCTGGCGATGCGCGCCAACGCACTCGCCATCTTTCCCGGCGGCTTCGGCACCATGGACGAGCTGTTCGAAGTGCTGACGTTGCAGCAGACGCAGAAAGCACCGACTGCACCCATCGTGCTCTTCGGCGAAAGCTACTGGCGCAAGATCATCAATTTCGAGGC
>CAZKZT010000142.1:0-9351 GCA_964557265.1 uncultured Hyphomicrobium sp. | reverse complement strand
GGGTTGCCGATCGTGCGGCCCGGCTGAGACCGCACTCCGGACATTTGCCGCCACCCGTCCCATGCGGCACAGTGGGCGCCAACCAAATCCCGAGGAGACCAGACATGAGCGCGCAGCCCGCGCCGCTGCCAAGCGGCATCTTCACGATCCAGGCGCAGGAGCGCATCATCTTCGGTGAGCCCGCAGCGCAGGCGCTGCTCGCCGAGATCGCGCGGCTCGGTGCGCAGCGTGTGTTCGTCACCTCGACGCGGTCGCTGGCGAAGCTCGGCGATGGGCCGCTGCAGAAGGTCGAAACGGCGCTCGGCGCGCTGCACGTCGGCACCTTCAGCGCGATCTCATCGCACAGCCCGCGCGAGGACGTGATCGCTGGCGCCAACGCGGCGCGGGCGGCGGATGCGGATCTCATTGTCGCCGTCGGTGGTGGGTCGGTGATCGACGCGACCAAGGCGATGCTGATGTGTCTCTGGCACGGCCTCGACAGTCCGTCAGCGATGGAGCCCTACCGGTCCGGGCGCGACGATGGCCGTATCCCGACGCCGATGGTGCCGCCGGCCAATCCGATCCGCATGGTGGCGATCCCGACGACATTTTCCGCGGCTGAGTTCACGCCGAACGCCGGCATCACGAACAGCGCCACGCATTTCAAGCAGTCTTTCAATCACCGCTTGTTTGCGCCGGTGGCCGTGATCCTCGATCCCGCGGCGACGTTCGACACGCCCGAGTGGCTGCTCGTCTCGACCGGCATCCGCTCGGTCGATCACGCCGTCGAATCCTATTGCTCGCCGACAGCCAATCCGGCGACGGAGCCGTTGTCGCTGCAGGGGCTGCGGTTGTTGCACCGTGCATTGCCCGCGGTCATCGAACGGCCCGATGATCTTGCCGTACGGCTCGAGGCGCAGTTCGGCATGTGGCAGGCGATTGCGGCCTCGATTGCGGGTGCGGGGAGCGGCGCGAGCCACGGCATCGGGTACGTTCTCGGCTCCGGCTATGGCGTGCCGCACGGACACACGAGCTGCGTCATGTTGCCGGCTGTGCTGCGCTGGAACGCATCGTTCAACGGCGAGCGCCAGCGGGCGTTGAGCGCGGCTATGGGGGCGCCGGAGCGGCCGGCGGGCGATCTCGTGGCGGAACTCGTCCAGCGTATCGGCCAGCCCGGCAATCTGCGCGCGCTTGGCATCAAGCGCGATGATCTGGAAATCATCGCCGAGAAGGCGATGACGTATGCGCCGGTCCGGCGGAACCCGAAAAAGATCTCGGGTCCTGCCGACGTGCGCGAAATTCTCGAGATCGCATGGTAGGGCGCGATGTCAGGCGCGCGCGAGTTCGCCTTGCCGCACCGCGTGGCGCCTGCTGCGTAGACGCCAGAGCAGAAACACAACGATGCTCACGTTGAGCAGGTTCCAGGCGATTCCGTTGAGGAACGCGGCCTGATAGGAGCCCGTGAAATCGTAGATGACGCCCGAGAGCCAGCCGCCGAGCGCCATGCCGAACAGCGTCGACATCAGCACGATGCCGACGCGGGCGCCGGCTTCTTTCGGCGAGAAGTACTCGCGCACAATCAGCGCGTAACTCGGCACGATCCCGCCCTGGAACAGACCGAACAGCGCAGAGACGACGTAGAGCGAGGCCAGCCCGTCGAATGGGATGTAGAGCAGCAGCGCGATGCCTTGCAGCGTCGAGCCGAGCAGGAGCGTGCGGAGTCCGCCGATCTTATCCGAGATCCATCCTGAAATGAGGCGGCTGACGATGCCGAAGCCGAGCATCAGCGACAACATCTCGGCGCCGCGCTGGGCGCCGAACCCGAGGTCGGCGCAGTAGGCGACGATGTGCACCTGCGGCATCGACATCGCGACACAGCAGGCGAGACCGGCAACGATCAGCAGCATCTGCAGCCCGGGCGCGGATAGCCCCAGCAGCGCCGGAGAAGGCTCTCGGACGGCGGCGGCACCGGGCGTGGCTGTCGGGTTGGCGTGTGGCGGCCGCCGTCTCAGCAGCGGGGCGAGTAGCAACAGCGTCACCGTGCAGAAGATGCCCAGCATGATGTGCGTGGCGCGCCAGCCGTAGGTGTCGATCGAATACTGCAGGATCGGTGGCCAGACGGTCCCCGACATGTAGTTTCCGCTGGCGCAGATCGCGAGCGCGATGCCGCGCCGCCGGTCGAACCAGTGCGTGATGTCCGCGAGCAGCGGCGCGAACATCGTGGATGTGCCGACGAGGCCGATCAGCAACCCGTGAGCGATCGCAAACTGGAGCAGGCTCTGCGCGTAGCCCGTGGCGATGTACCCGAGCCCGATCATGATCGAACCGCAGATGATCGGCAGCATCACACCAAATCGGTCTGCGATCCGGCCGGCAAGCACGCCGCCGAAGCCGAACCCGAGCAGGGTCAGGGTATAGGGGAGCGATGCGCTCGCCCGATCGACGCCGAACTCCGCCTGTACAGCGGGAAGCACGACGACGACGGACCACATGCCGACGTTGCCGATCGTGCCGATCGCCGCCGCAGCCAGGAGCCGCGACCACGCGTAGCGCGAATCGATGTCAGCGCTGGTGCCGTACGTCTGGTTCATGGCTGTACGATCTCAGGCTGGGTGGAGGCGCCGGGGCGGCTGGTTCCGATCGCGCTGTCCTACATTGTTGACCCCGTCGGCGCCAGAGTGCCGATTTTCCGATCAGCCGTGCGCTTTCGCCGGTTCGATCCGTGGTGTGGCTATTGTGCCCGTTCCCGGGAACGGAACATGAAACTCCCGTGTTCATCGAGCTGACGTTTGGTGTGTGCCATGGTAGGTTCTTGCCGTTTTGGGGCTGCGTTCCCATGTCACGCTGTGATTGGCGTTCAAACGCGCGGACACGTTCGCCCTGTGTCGCGCGCATAGGGCGGAGACGATGGAGATCATGGTGATGAAGGGGTCGATGGTGCGTGGACGCGGGTTGGGGCTGGTTCTCGGAGCGTTGCTTGTGGTCGCGTCGGCAGGCCATGCCAATGCCCAGTCGATCTTCGACACCTTGGCCGGCACGTGGTCGGGCGCTGGCCAGATGCGGCTGGACAATGGAAAGTCCGAGGCCCTCAAGTGCCGCGCGTTCTATACGCAGAAGGACGCTGGCGGACTAGGCCTCGCCATCCGCTGCGCATCCGCAAGCAACAAGATCGAGTTGAGGGCCAGCCTCAGCCAGGATCGCGGACATGTGGACGGCAGCTGGGAAGAGCGCACGTTCAATGCTGCAGGTACCGTAAAGGGCAGGGCCTCGGCCGGCCGTATCAACCTCTCGATAACCGGCGGGACGTTCTCCGGTTCTATGAATGTGTCGATCACGGGCGCGCGCCAGTCGGTGCTGATCGAGACGGACGGCATCGGGTTGAGGGCCGTGAACATCAATCTCTCGCGGGGGTAATGCGGGAGGAGTCGATGCAGCCGGCGCCGCGGCGGCATGACTCCGAAAGTGGGAAAAGGATCGGTTTCGCGGATGTGGCGTGTGCCGGCGCGGCGGTGAAAGCCGATGTGCCGACCGGCTCGCTCACGCCGCGCGCCGTGTACAAGGAGACAGGGGAATGACGAAGATGTTGAAGCCGCTGCTGATCGGCGCCGCCATGCTGTCGAGTGCGGCTGTCCTGCCGGTCGTCGATGCGGCTATGTTCGGTCACGCTGACGCGCAGCGGATCACGCGCGAGCGTCCGCCATCCGGCCCACAGGGCGGGTATGTGACCGCCGAAAGCCGCTGGGGACACGGCTCGGTGTCGGGGCCCGTACGCCGCGCCCGAAACGGCTGGGAAGTACGCCTGCCGCGCGGCACGTGGATCCCGTGCAAGCGGAGCTGCTCTGATGAGCTGCGCTTTGCGACGGTCGATTTCTGGGAGACGCAGGGCCGCAGCCCGCCGGACGGTGGACCGGGCTACCTCCGTTTCGATTTCTGGTTCTGAGACGAAAGTCTAATCGGTCGAGATGGAAGCGCTTGAGCTTCCATCGAGAGCGCGGTCGCGCGGCGGCGCCAATTTCGCCGCCGGCTGACGCGCTCCAGCATCCGAGCAACGGAACGGCGGGTGCCAGATGCGCCCGCTGCTCGCGATTCAGCCGATCTTCAGCTCTTCCTCGTGCGCGATCTTCACGCCGGCGTCGTCGAGCCAGATGAACTGAAGTTTGCCGGGACCGGCGACCTTCATGTGGAAGGAGAGGTAGGGGTTCGCCGAGATGCCAGGCTGGATCTCCGCCTTGAAGAACTCCTTGCCGTCAAAGCTCGCCGTGAACGTATTGATGATGTTGCGCGGCACCACCTTTCCATCGGCGGTCTTGCGGTTGCCGGTCTCCATCACATGCTGGACCAGCGTCTTGATCTCGATGACCTCGCCGACCTTGGCGCTGGCGGGGAGGCGGATGCGGGGTTTCGGTGCTGACATGTTCGCGCTCTCCGTTCCTTGCCTCAGCCGCCGCAGCCGCCGATGGTGACCTTCACGTTCCGCTTGCCGAGCAGGAATTTGCCGTCGCTGAGTTCCGCGATCGCGACGATGTCCTGCGTTTTGGCAAGCCGCATACGGCTCGACACCGCGGCCTTACCGGACATCGGTGTGAAGATGTAGCTTGCGACGCCGACCTGCGGGTTGCCGGATGCAAAAATGTGCATCGCCTTGACGTGGTTCTCAGGCGTCATCGGACTGTCGACCGTGAGCGCGAAGGGCACGGTGTTCCCGTTCTCGGCGATCTCCGGCACCTCGAGTGTGATGCCGTTCTCGGTCGGTTTGGCATCGCCAAGGACCTTTTTGAGCGCTTCGTCGAGATTGCGCAGGGGTTCCTGCGCCAGCGCGGGGAGATTGGAAAGGAGCGTTGCAATGGCCACGCTGGCCCCGGCACCAAGCAGAAATGTGCGCCGGCCGATGATCTCGATATCGATCCCTTGGGTCATTGTGTGCACCACACCCGGCGTTTGCGCGGGCCCTCCTCCTGGCTGGCCTAGCCCGGTACTTTTGTACCGTCGCCACCGCCCAGCGCTCCATCGGCCGACGCCAACGATCCACTTTCGCAGTGCCAGCATTTGCTCAGATCAAGTAGCATATTAGAATGTTTGTATGCAACGGGCCGGGGGCCGTTTTGAGGCGTGTCGAGGTCAACTCGGCGTGCAAGAAGCTGATCCGATGGATGTTCGCTTGACGCGCCGACGGTTCGTGATGGTGCTGCTGGCACTTATGGTGCCGGCGCGGGGGATTGCGCAGTCTCCGGCGCCGGGGCCGGCGATCGATGTCGCCACTGCGCCGGCGGTGCTGGTGATGATCGGCGACGTGGGCTGTCCCTACTGCGCGCGTTTCGAACGGGAAGTCGCGCCCGGCTACACCGCGAGCGACGATGGCAAGCTGGCCCCTCTCGTCCGCCGCTTCCGTCACGATGCCGACGTCGCCTTTCTGCCGCGCATCGTCTACTCGCCGACGTTTGTCATGCTGGTGCGCGGTCGCGAGATCGGGCGCATCGTCGGCTATGCCGGGGCGGATCTGTTCTGGATGCAGGTTGCGGCGCTCTTGGTGGACGTCCAGAACGCACTGGCGAAGGACGCCGCTTCCGAAAGCGGTGTGAAGGGCGGGCGTTGAGCGGTACGCTGGACAGTGTGAGATCCTTAGCAGAAATAATTGGAAGCGAAGAAGTTCAAAGCAAAGCAAAGAACCCAAGACAGGCCCGGCAGTCGGGCCGACCTTACGGGAGGACATGGAATGTCAGAGATTTCACGCCGCGATCTGGGGAAACTGGTCGCGGGAGCCGGTGCGGGTGCTTTCGCATCGACGGGGCTCGGTTCCTTTGCGATTGCCCAAGGCGTGGCAGCGGGCCGTGTGATCGTCATTGGCGGCGGTGCGGGCGGTGCAACCGCAGCGCGGGCGCTGAAGCTCGGCGCGCCGAAGCTGCAGGTGACTCTGATCGAGCCGAACCGCATCTATTCGTCGTCCTTTTTCTCGAACCTCTATCTCGGCGGTTTTCGCACCTACGGCAGTCTCAATCACAACTATGACGGTGTGCGCCGCGTCGGCGTGCGCGTGATCCACGAACGTGCAACCGCGGTCGATACGGCAAAGAAGACGGTGCGGACCAGCGGTGGTCGGACGCTCCCCTACGACAAACTCGTCGTCGCACCGGGCATCGACATCAAGTACGATTCAGTTCCTGGCTACTCCGAGGCCATTTCGAATGGCCGTGCGCCGCACGCCTACATCACCCAGGGCGGCGGCAAGCTGCTCCTGAAGAGGCTGATCGAGCGGCTGCCGAATGGCGGCACCGTCGCGATGGTGATGCCGAACAATCCCTATCGCTGCCCGCCCGGTCCCTACGAGCGTGCCGCGATGATCGCCCACTTCCTCAAAACGCGGAAGCCGAAGTCCCGCCTCGTGATCCTCGATCCGAAGAAGGCCTTCTCGAAGCAGCCGGTGTTCGTCGAAGCCTTCAACAAGTACTACAAGGACATCATCGAGCTGAACCTCAGCAACGACATCGACGACTTCGGCGTGAGCAACTTCGATGGCCGCGCGCGCGAGATCACGACCAAGGCCGGCAAGAAGGTGAAGTACGACGTCGCCAACGTCATCCCGCAGCAGAGCGCGGGCAAGATTGCGTTGCAGGCGGGGCTCGCAAAGGGGGACTGGTGCCCCGTCAATCCGGAGAACTTCTCATCGGCGCTGGTGAAGGATGTCTATGTGCTCGGCGATGCGGCCATCGCGGCGGAGATGCCGAAGTCGGCGTTCTCCGCGAATAGCCAGGCGAAGGTCGCGGTCAACGATATCCTCGCCGAACTCGCCGGGGGCGAGCGGTTCCCGGCGCGCTTCCGCAACACCTGCTGGTCGCTGTTGGCACCCAACGACGACGTCAAGGTGGGCGCCAATTACACGCCGAAGGACGGCAAGCTCGATCCTTCGGGCTCGTTCGTTTCCAAGCCCGGTGAGGACGCCGCGACCCGCGCGCAGAACTATCAGGAATCGATCGGCTGGTACTCGAGCATCATCGGCGAGATGTTTGCCGGGCCGACACCTGCTGCGGGCGGGAAGAAGAAGGGCTGAACCGGGCCCCTTCAACGCGCGTCGAACCTACGATGCGACGGCCCCTCCCGCGGAAGCGGAAGGGGCCGCCGTCGTCATATGCTGGCCGCCAGCGTGTCGATGATCCGTGCCAGTTTGACGTCACGCTCCGTCAGTCCGCCGGCGTCATGGGTCGACAGCGTGATCTCGACCCGGTTCCACACGTTCGTCCACTCGGGGTGATGGTCGAGTTTTTCGGCCGCCAGCGCCACCCGGCTCATGAACCCGAAGGCTGCACTGAAATCGGCGAATTTCAGCGTCCGCGTGATCGCGTCGCGGCCCTCCACGACCCGCCATTCGGGCAGTTGAGCCAGTACCGCCTCGCGCTGCGATGCATCAAATTTCTGGGTCATTTTAACCGCTCCGTCATCGTACTGCCGGTGTCGACGGATTGTATAAGGTCGCGGCGTTATAGTCCCGCCTACGTCCATCTGAGAGGAGAGAGGTCATGCGGTCCGGGCTGGCCCGATCGGCGATTGTAGGATTAGCGGCGGTTCTGGCCAGTACGGCGTTCGCCGAGGCTCAGAGCAAGCGCAAGTCGAGTGGCGCAAATGAGGGGTACGTTCAAACCTGCAGCCGCTATGGCCATGGCTGCACGTCAGCGCCGATCCGGCGCGGGACCTACGACTACGAGTTCCGGATGCCCGGCGGCACCTGGGTGAGCTGCCGTCAGGATTGCCGGCAAGCGCTGCGCGAGGAGGTCCTGGACTTCTGGGAGACGCAGCGGGAGCGCAACGGCGATCGTTTCCAGTGATTGCCAGCCGCCACTCCGGCGCGATAACGAACGTAATGGCCGTGCGGGTTCATGAGGGGCCAGGCGGCGCGTGGCGCTGATCGAGAGGCATTGAGATGATGGCGAAGATGGCGTGTGCCTTCGCGGCCGCTTTCGCAGTAGCCGTGCTGGCGGCCGGCGAAGCGGATGCCCAGTCGCGCCGCGTGGAGCGGGACACCGGAACCGTTCGGGTTTGCGGCACGTACAATAGCGGCTGTACGAGCGCGCCTGTCCGGCGGGGACGGAACGGCGATCAGATCCGCCTGCCGAGTGGTACCTGGATCGATTGTCGTGGCAACTGTCGCGACACGCTGCGCGAGGAAGCGCTGGACTTCTGGGAGACGCAGAAGGAGAGCCAGCCGTTTTGATGCGGCGGCAATGATCGAAGTGCAGGCGGGCCACGCGTGTGGCGGGCCAGGAGGTGAGTGACATGATCATAAAAGCGATATGCGCCGCGGCGGCGGGGCTCGTGGTGATGGCGGCGGCGAGTTCAGCTGCCGATGCGCAGTCGAAGCGCAGGGGCAACGTCGTCGGTTATGTGACGACGTGCAGCACTTACGGCAATGGCTGCAGCAGCGCGCCGGTCCGGCGTGGCCGCCACGGATACGAGATCCGGCTCAAAGGCGGGACGTGGGTATCCTGCCGGCGCAACTGCCGCAATTCGCTCAGGGAAGAGACGGTCGATTTCTGGGAAACGCAGCGTGAGAACCAGCGCGATTGACGCTGGTTCCCGATGCCAGCCGGCTACTTCTTCGTCGTCGGCTGCACGCGGATGTGCAACTCGTTGAGCTGCTTGTTGGCGGCTTCCGCAGGCGCGCCCATCAGCAGATCGTTGGCCTGCTGGTTCATCGGGAACAGTGCGACGTCGCGAACCGTCGTGCAGCCCGTCAGCAGCATCACGATGCGCTCGATGCCCGCCGCCATGCCGCCGTGGGGCGGGGCGCCGTACTGGAACGCGCGATAGAGTGCACCGAACCGCGCCTCCACCACCTCCGCCCCAAGGCCCGCAACGCCGAACGCCTTGACCATCGTGTCCGGGCGATGATTGCGGATGCCGCCGGACGCGAGCTCATAGCCGTTGCAGACGAGGTCGTACTGATAGGCTTTGATCTTGAGGTAGTCCTCGGTCGAGGTCGCCGCTTCGAGCGTCGCTGAGCCGCCTTGCGGCATCGAGAACGGGTTGTGCGAGAAGTCGATCTTCTTCTCGTCCTCGTTCCACTCGTAGAACGGGAAGTCGACGATCCAGCAGAAGGCGAAGCGGTTCTCGTCGATCAGCTTCAGCTCGCGGCCGACCTGGTCGCGGGCGAGACCGGCGAACTTGTAGAACCGCGCCGGGTCGCCAGCGGTGAAGAACGCGGCGTCGCCCGTCGCGAGGCCGAGCTGCGCCTGGATGGCGGCGGCTCGTTCCGCGCCGATGTTCTTGGCGATCGGGCCGGCGCCGGCTGCGCCCTCTTCCTCGCGCCACATGATGTAGCCGAGGCCCGGCTGGCCTTCCTTCTGTGCCCACGCGTTCATGCGATCGCAGAACGCGCGGCTG
>CAZKZT010000141.1:7801-9355 GCA_964557265.1 uncultured Hyphomicrobium sp. | reverse complement strand
CGTAGTCCATGAAGCTGCCCGTGACGAGTTGGCCGTTCTCGTCATAGACGGTGCACGGCGGCATCGCGCAAGGCGTCGGTCAGGCGTTGCTCGAGCACACCGTCTATGACGAGAACGGCCAACTCGTCACGGGCAGCTTCATGGACTACGCCATGCCGCGCGCCGACGACCTGCCGTCGTTCAATGTCGCGATGGAGGCGACGCCGTGCCCCTCGAACCCGCTCGGAATCAAGGGCTGCGGCGAAGCCGGTGCGATCGCGGCACCGGCTGCGCTCATGAACGCGATCACCGATGCGCTCGGCCACGAGAACATCACCATGCCCGCCACGCCGCAAGCGGTGTGGCGCGCGATCCAGACGAGCCCGAATAAAATGGCGGCGGAGTGAGGAGAGAACCATGCACGCGTTCGACTATCGCCGTCCCGGCACTGTGAACGAAGCCGACCTCGCGCTGAAGGCGGCGCCCGGCGCCAAGCTGCTCGCGGGCGGCCAGACGCTGCTTCCAGCCATGCGGCTGCGCCTCGCGAGCCCCGAGACGATCATCGATCTCTCGGCAATCGCGTCACTGCGCGGCATCACCCGGAAGGGCAACGACCTCGTCATCGGCGCCATGACCACGCACGCGACGGTCGCGGCGTCGAAGGATGTTGCCGCTGCCATCCCGGGGCTCGCCCGCCTCGCCGACGACATCGGCGATCCGCAGGTGCGCAACCGCGGCACCATCGGCGGCTCGATCGCCAACAACGACCCCGCTGCCGACTACCCGGCCGCGGTGCTGGCGCTCGGCGCGACGTTGCATACGACCAAGCGCGCAATCCCCGCGGACCAGTTCTTCGACGGGCTCTTCTCGACCGTGCTCGAAGAAAACGAGATCCTGACCGAAATCGCATTCCCGGTGCCGCAGAGCTTCACCTACATGAAGTTCGACCAGCCGGCGTCGCGGTTTGCGCTGGTCGGTGTCGCGGTCGCACGCACCTCGGGCGGCGTACGCGTCGCCGTGACGGGCGCGGGCGAAGGTGGCGTCTTCCGCTGGACCGCGGCAGAGCAGGCGCTGACGGCGAACTTCGCAGCCGCGGCGCTGTCCAACCTCAAGCTCGACCCCTCGAACCTGATGTCGGACGTCCACGCCGACGCCGCCTACCGCGCACACTTGGTCGGCGTCATGACGAAACGGGCAGTGAATGGATAAGGCCGCGCTACACTGTCCCCTCTCCCCGCCCTTGCGGGGAAAGGGTTAGGGTGAGGGGCGGCGATATACGCAAACGTCGCGCAAGTTTCCGCCCCTCACCCCGACCCTCTCCCCATTGAAGACAATGGGGAGAGGGAGAAGAAAGCGCGCTCTCGCGGCCTGCGGCCGCCACCAATACGGACGCCGCTTTATCGGTAGCGCTCGAAGAGCGTGCCACCAGAACGCCAACCGGCGAGGCAGCGGCCGCGGCGCCGGTAGGCGAAGCCGTCGGCGTCCGCGGAAAACAAAAAACTAGGGACTCGGTGCAGCCGGCGCAGGCGCGGGAGCGCCCGGCGTCGCGTTGATCGCCGCCGGCCGGGCGGCCTC
>CAZKZT010000141.1:0-7791 GCA_964557265.1 uncultured Hyphomicrobium sp. | reverse complement strand
GGGGGGTGTCATGACGAAACGAGCGGTGAGTGGATAAGGCCGCGCTACACTATCCCCTCTCCCCGCCCTTGCGGGGAGAGGGAGAAGAAAGCGCGCTCTCGCGGCCTTCGACCGCCACCAATATGGACGCCGCTTTATCGGTAGCGCTCGAAGAGCGCGCCAACAGAACGCCGACCGGCGAGGCAGTGCCGGCGCGCGTGTAGCCGAAGGCGTACGCGTCGCCGGAAAAAGAGAGAGCTTACGGAGTGGTTGCCGGCACAGGCGTGGGAGCGCCCGGCGTCGCGTTGATCGCCGCCGGCCGGGCGGCCTCGAGTGCGACAAGGCCGACCTTCAGATACCCGGCCGCGCGGAGCTGATCGAGGATGGTGATCAGCTCGCCATACGGCACCGTCTTGTCGGCGCGCAGGAACAGGCGCGTGTCGCGGTTGCCATTGGTGACGCGCGCGACGTTGGTCAGGAACAGCGCCCGCGCCACCACGTCCTCGCCGACCGCGACTTCGAGGTTCGACTTGATCGTGACGTAGATCGGCTTTTCGGGGCGCGGCTGCGGCTTGGCGCTGGCAGCGGGGAGCTGCACCGCGATGTCGACTGTCGAAAGCGGTGCCGCCACCATGAAGATGATCAGCAGCACCAGCATCACGTCGATGAACGGCGTGACGTTGATCTCGTGCTGGACATCGGCCTCGTCGTCGTCGCTCTCGCGGATCCCACCGGCCATGTGCGTTATCCTCTGCGCACGAGGGCGGGCAAGGGCTTGGCCATCGAACGCCGGTCGAGTTCGCGCGACACCAGACGCTCGACCTCGCCGCCCGTCTCGCGCACCAGCGCCCGATAGCTGACGATCGAGCGGCTCAGCTGGTTGTAGAGGATCACAGCCGGGATGGCCGCGACAAGACCGATCGCGGTCGCGAGCAGCGCCTCGGCGATACCCGGCGCAACGACGGCAAGGCTCGTCGTCTGCGACTTCGAAATGCCGATGAAGCTGTTCATGATGCCCCAGACGGTGCCGAACAGGCCGATGAACGGTGCTGTCGCGCCGACCGTCGCGAGGAGGCCCATGCCGCGCCGCATCCGGCGGCCGAGCGCTGCTTCGATCTCGGCAACACGGGAGGAGACGCGCTCCTTGACGCTGCCGCCGACCAACACGTCGTGCGACATCTCCAGCTCGTACTCGGCCGCGCGCACCATGGCGCGAGCC
Source organism: uncultured Hyphomicrobium sp. (assembly GCA_964557265.1). GTDB lineage: Bacteria > Pseudomonadota > Alphaproteobacteria > Rhizobiales > Hyphomicrobiaceae. The sequence goes on along the minus strand of CAZKZT010000141.1, from coordinate 6,593 downwards.
GCGGAGGTACGCCGGGTCATGCGCGCGACGGCACCTTCGAGCGTCGCCTCCGTGCCGAGCACCAGGAGGCCACGGCGCAGCGAGAACCGCGCCGCCATCAGCTCCATCATTTTTGCGAGCCACACGGTCCACACCGCGAACGACGCGACAGCGAGCCCGACCATCACCGTCTTGACGACGATGTCGGCCGCCATGAACATCCCCCACGGCGAGAGGTCGTGCGGCAGCGTCGAGCGATCGACGGCGGCGGGCGGAAGCGCTATCGGCTGGCCCAGCTCGCCGGCGGGCGGGGGGCTGGCGGGCTCGGCGGGCGCCGCATCGGATGCTGGCGCGAGGGCCGGCAGGTCGGCTTGGGGTGCGGCCACCGGTGGCGCCGCTGTTGGTTCGGCCGGGGGGACTACGGCCGCAGGCGCCGGGGCGGCGGGTGCGGCCGGTGACGTGCTCGGCAACTGGCTCGCTGGCGGCTGAACGGCGGACGGGGCGGGCGGCGTCGCAGCAGGCGCTTCCCGGCTGACCGGCGGCACTGTGTCCTGTGCGACTGTCGACACGGATCCTGTGGCGAGCACAGCCAGCGCCAGGCAGCCCGGCAGCAGCCATGACCGCGGATCAGTCAGCCGGTGCGCCGCGCTCGAGACTGCGGCCTTCCAGATGCTGAAGTCGTTGATGGCCACGAAGAAATCCCCTCTGCGACATCGCCGCCGATAGAGCGAAGCGATGCGTTTCCGCTAGAGCGCGTCAGCCTTTAATGGGATCGGCGCCGTCGCGCGAACGCGCTCTATGCTCTCGATTTAGAGTCTGATTCACGCTCTCGATGGAAGCTTGGGGGCATCCATCTCGACCGATCAGGCTCCAGGTGGCTCCGGACCTTACGCCCGGAACCGTTCCCGCGCCTTGCTACAATTGATGACTCAGGCAGTCGAGTTTTAGTTTGCCGCACCACACCGCGGAAGCACGCCCGGGAACGCAGATCGGCCAACCGGCGATTTATACTTGACTCAAGTAGTATAGATTTTGTTCATTGGTTGCCAACGCTATGTGGAGATGGCCATCCGGGGGGAGGGCTGATCTGCAAAGCGCGCCGGCCTGCTGCCGCGACGCAGTCGACCCGGGGCTCCAGTGGGTTCCTTGCCTCCCCACCAGACCCGGATTTCGCACGTCACAGCATCGGCCGGCCATCCTGCGGGTGCCCGGGCATGACATGATCCCCCGATCGTGTGTCGGGCGCCCGCAGGCGACTCACAGGCCTGCTCGTGATCGCGCAGGCTATCCTTTTGCAGGCGCCGCTTTCTTCCCGGCCCGCTCCGGTTTGCCCTTGCGCGGCGTCGACGCCATCTTGCGCAGTTCCGCCTCGGACATCGTTTCGACCATCTCGCGCGATGCGCCCTTGAGCTTGCGCTTGCTCGTCTCACCGCGCTTCGCCGACAGCGCCGCACCCGCCGCCTTCTGCTGCGCCTTGGATTTGGCTGGCATCTTCGATCTCCATCGTTGTAGCGTCCATTGACCGTCAAACACGCAGCGCGCACGCGGGTTCGCTTTCAGGAACCATTGCGAAGTCTCGACGGTTCAATGAACAGCAGCATCGGGAGGTTCGGCTCATGAAGCGGATAGCACTCTGCGCAGCCGCGGCGGCGCTCGCGTCCTTGGCATCGGCGTCAGCACAGGAGCGCGCGACAGCGACGGCATCATTCATCAGCAAGGAAGGCAAGGAAGCCGGGTCGGCAAAGCTCTCCGGCAACGACAAGGGCGTCCTGATCGAGATCGAGGTCCGAGGTTTGCCGGCTGGCAAGTGGGTCGCCTTCCACGTCCACGAGACGGGATCGTGCGAACACGCGGGCGGGCACATGTCCGCCGGCGGTCATTTCAATCCAGCGAAGGCCGAGCACGGCTACAATGCCGCGAAAGGTCCACACGCGGGCGACATGCCGAACCAGTATGTCGGCGCTGATGGCGTCTTGCGCGCGCAGGTGTTCAATCACATGGTACGGCTCGACGGCGGCGAGACAGCAATCCGCGGCCGTGCGCTGATGATCCATGGCGGCGCCGACGATTATGCGGGTCAACCGGCGGGCAACGCGGGCGATCGCCAAGCCTGCGGAATCATTAAGTAACCGACGCGCGACTGCCCCGACAGAACCGGCCTTGCGTCGTGACCGGCAAATTGCCAGGGTGTCCCCGCGCGGCGCTCTGGCCGCTGGCCGGGAATGCTATGTGGACGTCTACCTTCGATATTTTCAAGATCGGCATCGGCCCTTCCAGCTCCCACACCGTGGGGCCGATGATCGCCGCAAGGCGCTTCCTCGATGAGCTGAAATCCGGCAACTGGCCGCGCCCCGCGCGGACGACAGTCGCGAGCGTCGCCGTTCGCCTGCACGGCTCGCTGGCTTACACCGGCCATGGGCACGCCACCGATCGTGCCGTCATCCTGGGTCTCAACGGGCACGCGCCGGACAGCATCGATCCGAATGAGATCGACGGGATCGTCGAACACACGGCCGCGACGCGCACGATCACGCCGCCCGATCACCCCGTCTACGCCTTCGACCCGGCAAAGGATCTGATCTTCGACCGCAAGACGCCGCTGCCCGGCCATCCCAACGGGATGACGTTCGAGGCATTCGACGAGGACGGCCGCCTCGCGCTGCGCCGGCATTATTTCTCGGTCGGCGGCGGCAGCGTGCTCAGCCAGGATGAAATCGGCAACCGGCACGCTACCGACAGGACGCCGGACCACGTCCCCTACGCCTTCCGCTCGGCCAAGGAGATGCTCGAGCTGTCGGCAAAGTCCGGCCTCTCGATCGCCGACATGCAAATGGCGAACGAGTGCCACCACCTTCCGGAGCGGGAGATCAACCGCCGTCTCGACGGCATCTGGAACGCCATGCGCGCGTGCATCGACCGTGGCCTCGCGCAGGATGGCATCCTGCCGGGCGGCCTGCGGGTCAAACGCCGCGCGATGGCGCTGCATCAGCAGTTGCTCGCGGACCGCCAGCGCAACGTCCCGAGTAACTTCGCGACGACCGACTGGCTGTCCGTATTCGCGATGGCCGTCAACGAGGAGAACGCCGCCGGCGGGCGCGTCGTCACGGCACCGACCAACGGGGCGGCGGGCGTCGTCCCCGCGGTGATCGGCTTCGCACAGGAGTTTGTCGCGGGCGCCGGCCCCGCGTCGACACGGCAATTCCTGCTGACGGCTGCCGCGATCGGCAATCTGATCAAGGCGAATGCGTCGGTATCCGGTGCGGAGGTCGGATGTCAGGGTGAGGTCGGATCGGCCTCGGCGATGGCGGCGGCCGGCTTGTGTGCCGTCCTCGGCGGCACGCCGGCGCAGGTCGAGAACGCCGCCGAGGTCGCTATGGAGCACCATCTCGGCATGACATGCGATCCGATCGCGGGGCTCGTGCAGGTGCCGTGCATCGAGCGCAACGCCATGGGCGCGGTGAAGGCGGTGACGGCCGCGTCGCTCGCCATGCGCGGCGACGGCACGCATCTCGTCTCGCTCGACGTCGCGATCGAGACCATGCGGCAGACCGGGCTCGACATGCACGAGAAGTACAAGGAGACGAGCTCCGGCGGCCTCGCGGTCAACTACGTCGAGTGCTGAGGCTCACCCAACTTACTCCACGACCTTGATGTAGGTGTCCTTGCACACGATCAGGCCGTCGCGGAACGTGTAGAGGTCGCAGCCGAGCCATTCCTGCTTGGTACCGTCGGCGAGCGTCGCCGAGCGGAGCCACTCGGTGACGCCTTTGTTGCCCGTGACGTAATCGGCGGAGTGCTTCCACTGGATATCCGCGCTCGATGCGAACAGCGCCGTGAAGAAGGCGCGGATCGCCTCCTTACCCTTGTAGGTCTTGCCCCACACGTCGGGGCCCTTGGCGTTGCGGAACTCGCCGTCCTCGGTGAAGCAGGCGACGATTCCCTCGACGTCACGGCGCGCCCAGCAGGCACTGACCTCGCGCAGGCGCTCCAATGTGACATGCTGCTCGACCGGCTTCTGCATGGCGTTTCTCCACCGTTGTCGCTGAAGCCGACCGTAGCACAGGCGGCAATTGCCGCTACGCCTTCGTCACGGCCGCCATCACGCGGCCCGCGAATGCGTCCGCCTTGCTGCCCTCGATCCAGCGCATCACCGTGACCAGATCGAGCGACGGCACGACCCAGATGATGTTCGCTCCCGCGCCGCGCGCGAAGAAGCTGTCCGGCGGTGCGCTCGGAGAGCCGCGCTTGCCGCGGTTCAGCCACCACAGGAAACCGTAGCCTTCGTTGGTTGCCGACGGTGTCAGCGACTGCGCCATCCAACCCTCGGGCAGGATCTGGCGATCGCCCCAGCGCCCGCCGCGCGCAACCATCAGACCCACGCGCGCATGATCGCGCGTCGGGATGAACAGGCCGCCGCCCCAGTGGCTGCCGCCCGATACCGACTGCACGCGCTTGCCGCCGACGACCGTCCAGGAGGTGCGGTAGCCTTGCCATTCCCAATCCTGCGAGGCGCCGATCGGGTCCATGATGCGCTCGCGAAGCACGTCCGGCAGCGCGCGGCCGAAGGCCTGCAGCAGCGCGAACGCGAGCACGTTCACGCGCACGTCGTTGTACTCGTAGTAGGTGCCCGGCGTCTGGCGCTGGCGCAGTTCGCCCTTGCGCTGGTTTTCCTCCGGTCCGCCGGTTTGGCGGTAGTGGTCGACCTGATCGGATTTCTCCCACAGCACGCCGTCCCACTCGGACGACTGCGTCAGCAGGTGGCGCCAGGTGATTTGACCGTTGTGCGGCCCATCGAAATGGCCGGTGCGCACGGTGGCACCGACGCGATCATCGACCTTGAACAGCCCGTCGCCGACCGCGATGCCCGCGAGCATCGAGAGGTAGCTCTTGGCGACGCTGAAAGTCACATCAGGCCGCGCGGTATCGCCCCATTCGGCAACGATGCGGCCACCCTTGAGGATGGTTCCGGCGGGGTCGCCGCGCTCACGCACAAAGCCTGCGATCTCGCTCCAAGGGCCCGTCTCGTTCCAATCGACGATGCCGACGAAGCGGCCGTCCGGGTAGTAGAAATTGCGCGGCCACGGGCTCTCCGACGCCTTGGCGTAGGCGATCGCCGCCTGCAGTTTGTCGGCATCGAATCCAGCCGTGGACGTGGGCACAGTTTCCCAGGCCGCGCCGTCGGCGGGCGGAATGTAGGCGGCGGGCGAAGTAGCAGTTGGCACGTCGATTGCTCCGTTTAGTGGACCGCTGCCGGCGGCCGTATGTGAGACGAGAGGGCGTGACCCCGATTACGTGATTGCGTCTGGCCCCGGCGGCGGCTCCTCGAGGAATTGCTGCACGGTGCGGAACAGCAGGATGCGGTTGCGCTCCATGAACATGCTGTGGCTGCCGCCACTGAGGATCGACAGCCGCGACCATGGCGCTGACTTCAACAGCGGGAAGATCGTCTGCGCCATCACCGGCGGCGTATCGTTGTCGAGCGCACCGACGACGATGAGCACCGGCACCGCAATCCGCGCTGGATCGTAAAGCGGCCGCCCCGCGTTCCAGTATTCGATGCTATCCATCACGACGCCATTCGGTGCGCGAACAGTCTTGCCGTCCCAGCCTGGATCCGTTGCGACGGTCGCGTCCCACCATTGGTCGAACCAGCCCGGCGGGATGATATCCGCCTTCACCGTGTCCGGCAGGTTGGCGAGGCGCCGCGAGAATGCGGCGTCGCGTCCGACCACGCGATAGGCGCCGACCTTGCCTTCGACGTGGATCGGCGACGGGCCCGATCCGCTCCGATCCCAGACCGGCGCCTGAAGCGCGAGGCGCTCAACCCGGTGATTATTCGATTGGGTGTAGTAGCTGGTGATCGCCGTGCCCCACGACTGCCCGAGCAGGCAGACCTTATCGACGCCGCGCCGCTGGCAGACGAAATCGATCACCGCACCGAGACAGGCGGCGGCATCGGGCGTTCGCATGAACGGCGCGTTGCGATCGGCGGGTTCATCCATGATCGCGGGGCGCGTCGAGCGGCCATAGCCGGGGAGATCGAGGCAGTAGGCATCGAAACCGCGCGCGGCCACATAGTCCATCCACGACAGGCCGCCCAGCGCCAGCTCGAAGCCGCCACCGCCATAGGTGGCGCCGTGCTGAAAGATGACGATCCGGTCAGATGCGAACTTCTCGACGCCCGCCGGCCGCTTGTTGCGAACAAAAATCCGGCCCCATGGAGCAAAATCGACGCTCAAATCCTCGCCGATCACGCCGGTGGTGGTGGTTGCCATGCGCTGTCCCCTGTTGAGCGCCAATGGCAGCACGTAAAGCAGCCTGCCGCAACAGGCGCGAACGCTGAGCTGGGTTACCGACGGGCTACACCTGGCCCGCGTCCTCAGCCATCGCCGCCTCGATGCGATCGATGAGCTGACAGCAGTCGAACGGCTTCTTGAACAGAAGGCGGGCACCGGCCTCTTTCGCCCGCTTCTGCACGTCCTCGTCCGCGAACGCCGAGATCAGGAAGATCGGCGGCGACGAGGGGATCTCCTTGAGCCGGCGCGCGAGGTCGATGCCGCTCATGCCGCCTTCGATCTGGACGTCGCTGACCACGCAGGCGGCCGTCTTCAAGG
>CAZKZT010000140.1:0-9356 GCA_964557265.1 uncultured Hyphomicrobium sp. | reverse complement strand
CGCGCACGGACTTGCCGCGCAAGGGATCGCCTCGCTGCGCGTCGACAAGCGCGGCGTCGCGGCGAGCGCGGCGGCGGCACCGCGCGAGGAGGATCTGCGCGTCGAGACTTACGTCGCCGACGTGATTTCATGGATTGAGGTTCTGCGTGCCGAACCGACCGTGTCGGGCGTGATCCTGGCGGGGCACAGCGAAGGCGCACTGATGGCGACGCTCGCGGCTCAGCGTGCGCAGATTGCGGGTCTGATCCTGCTTGCGGGGGCAGGCGAACCGGGCGATCGCATCATCGCGCGCCAGCTCGCGGTCGCCGGCGTGTCCAAGACACTTCAGGATACGTCGCGGCGCATCACGGACAGCCTGCGCGAAGGGCGGACGGTCGCGGACATTCCACGCGACCTGCTGTTACTCTACCGCCCGAGCGTCCAGCCGTATCTGACGTCGTGGCTGCCGATCGATCCGGCAGCGGAGCTCGCGAAGGTCGCGGCGCCGGCCCTGATCGTGCAAGGCACGACCGATCTCCAGATTCTCGTCGAGGACGCGAACCGTCTCGCTGCCGCGCGGCCCGATGCAAAACGTGTCGTGATCGACGGCATGAACCACGTACTGAAGATCGCGCCGGCGTCACGTCAGGAAAACCTGCAGTCGTACGCGCGCCCTGGTGTGCCACTGGCACCGGCGCTGCTGCCGGCGATCGTGGCATTCATCCGCGGCGTGTGATGCGCTTTGGCGTCGACACTCAGCGGGCTGCCGGAGCGGTCGCGCAGCTCGCTTGAGCCAGCATCGCGGCGGTGCGCTGCTCGAACGCCTGGCCCTTGCGCGGCGCGCGCAGCACGATGATGCCGCGGCTGTCGGGCGACGCAATGCGGGACGCATCGAAGTTCGGGGCCGTACCGATACCGAACAGGTTGAGGAATGTTGCTTGCGACGGCTCGACGACGAGCTTGATCTCAGGCTGGCGCAGGCTCGCCGCCGCGATCGTATAGAAATTATCGCCGAGTGGAGAATAGATCGCGAGGCTCCAGCCGGGATCGGGGAGGATCGCCGACACCGTCAGCGGCCCCGCGGCGAGTTCGAACGGGCACACCGCGAGCTGCATGTCGGGATCGTTGAACGGCAGGTATTCGGTTCCCGGCGCCGGTGGCGGCAGCACGCTCATGGTGTTGAGCGGCTGGCCCGCGGCGAGGCGCTCGTAACCGGTCGACGTATTCAGGAATGGGATGGCGAGCGTCGATGTGATGTGCACGATACCCGCGGTCACGAGCGCGACCGCAACGACGTGCCCGCTGATGCGCGGGATCAGGGACCGCAGCTTCAGCATGATACCCTCTTGATCTCGGGAAGCTGCACGCGAGGTTCGTCGCCGCCCGGCGTCGTCGTGTCGTGGGGATCCTCGGCCTGCAGCACCAGCGTCAAGCGGCCGGCGCCGCCGGTGGGAAGCCAGTTGCCGGGGCGCGCCGACCGCGCGAGATGAATGGTGATGCGGCCCGATGGTGCGCGCATCGCTGTATCGCCGCTGAAGGAATGGCGGCCGGCATCGTTGCGAATGATTTTGCCGCGGGCATCGAACACCGACACACTCCACCAGCCCTGCGACGGCTCACCGCCTTCGAGCAGGTATTCGCAGGATGAATGGAGCGGCTGGCCGTCGCTGTCGGTGCTGGCGTGGTAGCGCGCCATCAGGGTTGTCGACACCGGCAGCAAGGAGTGGCGCGCAAAATGGGCGCGCGTGTAGGGATCGGCATCCAGGCGTCCTGCGGCGGTCCAGAACGACCACGGGCCCTGCACTTCGGTCGTCAGCGCGGAGCCGCGCTCGACCATCATCCAGGTCGCGCCGAGGCCACCGCCGACGGCCACCAGCACGAAGACCAGCAGATTGATCAGCATGGCCTAGTGTCCCGTTCCCGAAGTCCGCCGCATGGCGCTGCTGATGCCCCGAGCGGATTTCCCGATCATCACATCCGGCCTCACCGTTGCCGCACGGCCGCGGGGCGGATTTGTGCGGCGGTCGCGTCTTCTGCCGCACTGGCGTCGGCGCGCTTGCCCGGTGCGGTCGGCCGCGGCGTCGCTGGCGAGGTACCTTCGGGGCGTGCGGTGCCGATGCCGCCGGGCCGTTCGACGGCGAGCCGCAGGTCGTCGCCGAGCTGGCGCAGGGCTTGGCGCGTGCGCTCGGGCATGACGCTGCGGCTGGATACGCCGTCCGCGGACTGCGCATCGCCGCCGGGGTTGAGTTGGCGCAGGGCCGCGAGACGCCGCCGCTCCTCGACCTGGGCGGGATGCGGCTCGAGGCCCGGGATGGTCGGGATGTCGAGATTGGTCGTCGCGATCGACATGAAGCTATGCCACACGGTCGCCGGCAGGTTGCCGCCGGTCACGTCGCGCATCGGGCGGAAGTCGTCGTTGCCGATCCACACGCCCGTGACGTACTGGCCGGTAAAGCCGAGGAACCAAGCGTCGCGGTAGCTCGAACTGGTGCCGGTCTTGCCGCCCGAGTGGGTGTTCTCCAGCAGGGCGCGCCGGGCCGTACCCTCGGTCACGACCGCGTGCATCATCCGGTTCATGTTGTGGACGACGCGCTCTTCGAGCACGCGTTTGGCCGGCGGCTCGTCCTTCTCGCGCGTGTAGATCACATCGCCGCGCGAGTTCATGATCTCGAGAATGGCGTACGGCTTCACAGCTATGCCGTTGTTCGCGAACACCGCATAGGCGGCCGTGTGCTCGAGCGGCGTGATACCCTGATCGCCGAGTGCCATCGAGCATGTCTTCTTGATGCCAGCGACGCCGAGGCGCTGCGTCATCTCGATGACGTTCTCGCGTTCGTACCGGAACGAGAGGTCGACCGCTGTCGTGTTGAGAGAACGCGCGAAGGCGCTGGTCATCGTGATGCGGGCGCCGCTGCCGCTGCCGCCGTCGTAGTTTTTCGGCGACCAGTTGCCGCAACTCGGCGAAGCGTCGCGCACGAGCGAGGTCGCACCGAGGTTTCCGTGCTCGACGGCGTTGGCATAGACGTAGAGCTTGAATGACGATCCCGGCTGGCGCCGCGCGGCGCTCACGCGGTTGAACTGGCTTTCGCCGTAGTCGACGCCGCCGACGAGGGCGCGGACGGCACCGTCCGGCTCCATCGCGACGAGCGCACCCGACGATGCGTTGCGCGCGCGGCCGTTCTGGCGGATCGTCGAGACCAATGCCTGATCGGCGGCTTGCTGCAGCCCGACATCGATGGTCGTGCGCGCCGTCAGCACGTAATGGCCACGGCCTTCCGCGATTCTCTGAATCTCTTCGAACGCCCAGTCGAGATACCAGTCGGGACTGTAGGTCGCTCGCGTTTCGATCGGGCGGGCCGGATTGAGACGAGCCCCGTGGACCTGGCCCGCAGTCATGAAGCCTGCGTCGACGAGATTGGTCAGCACCACGTTTGCGCGCGCGCGCGAAGCGGGGAGATTGATGTGCGGCGCGAACTTGGTCGGGGCCTTGAACAGGCCGGCCAGCATCGCGGCCTCGGCAAGGCTGATCTCGCGCACCGACTTGCCGAAGTAGAACTGCGAGGCCGCCTCGACGCCGAAAGCGCCGCCGCCCATGTAGGCGCGGTCGAAGTAGAGCTTCAGGATGTCCTGCTTGGAGAACCGCGATTCGAGCCAGAAGGCGAGAAACAGCTCCTTGAGCTTGCGGTCGAACGAACGCTCGAAGGACAGGAACAGGTTCTTGGCGAGCTGCTGGGTCAGCGTCGAGCCGCCCTGCACGGTTTCGCCGGCGCGGACGTTCTCGACGAAGGCGCGCGCGGTGCCGAGGAAGTCGACACCGTAGTGCTCGAAGAAGCGCCGGTCCTCCGTCGCGAGAGTCGCCTTGATCAGATAATCGGGAATCTCTTCGAGCGGCACGGCATCGTTATGCAGGATGCCCCGCTGGCCGATCTCGCGGCCCTCCCGGTCGAGGAACTTGACGCTGTATTTACCGGTCGAGAAGACCTTGCCCTCATCCATCTCCTGGAAGGCCGGGATCGCCAGCCCGTACATGAGCAGGAGACCGCCGGTGCCGAGCGTCAGTCCTTCCGACATCAGTTCGGTGGTGACGCGCCGCCAGCCGGACAGGCGAAAGCGCGCGAAGAAGCTGGAGGCCGCATTCCAGCGGTCCTGGAAGCCCTCCCAGGTGCTGGAGAGGCTCGAATCGATCCAGCTGTCGAGGCGCAGCCAGTCGATGCCGCTGCGGCCGCCCTTACGCTTCCGGGTGAGCCAGTCGTTCAACGTGCCGACCCCTCGTGTTCTGGCGGCGATGCAAGTCTGGTGTTATCAGGGGCGGCTGCGCTAGGCTGGCCACCGATCCTGCATTCTCCATCGGCCGGGATTCTGGCGTTGATATGCCGAATCGCGGCGCAACGGCAAATATGATAGTTGAACAGTATTCGATTCTGCGGCGAGCGAGGAAGGCTTGGGCGACGCGCGGCCATTCTGGAAGACCAAAACGCTCGACGATATGTCGCCGAGCGAGTGGGAGCAGCTTTGCGACGGCTGTGGCCGTTGCTGCCTCGTCAAGCTCGAGGACGAGGATACCGGCCAGATCTACCTGACCGGGCTCGCCTGCGGGCTTCTGGATATCAAGACGGCGCGCTGCAGCGATTACGAGAACCGGCAGAAGAAAATGCCGGACTGCATTTCGATCACGCCGGAGCAGGTGCGCACCCTCGGCTGGCTGCCGCCGACGTGCGCCTACCGGCGGATCGAGGAGGGCAAGGACCTCCACTGGTGGCATCCGCTGGTATCGGGCACGCCCGAGACGGTGCATCAGGCGGGAATTTCGGTGTGCGGCAAGGTGCGCAGCGAGACCGGGATCAAGACCGCGTGGCTGCACCACTACATCATCGATGACTTCGTCGACGATGGCGATGTGCCGAAAAAGAAGGGGCGGTCGAAAAGCGCCACTGGCGGCAAGGCCGCCAAGACTTAGACAACGGCGGCAAAGCCGCCAAAACCTAGATCCGCAGGATCCGGAACCAGCGCATCACGTCGAGCAGGCTCACGGCTGCTGCGGCGACATAGGTGAAAGCGGCCGCGCGCAGGAGCTTGCGTGCCGATCCGAGATCGCGGTTGGAGACGTAGTTGCCCGCCTTGAGCAGCGGCATCGCGCGCTTGAAGCTCGCATCGAACTCGACCGGCAGCGTCACGACATGCATCAGGATGGTCGAGCCGAGGATGAGGACGCCGCACGCGACCTGCATCAGCATGATGTGGGGCGACTTCGACAGGATCATCATGACCGGTGCCGCGAGCATCACCACGGAGCCGAATTTCTGGATGCCGACCGCCTGCCGTGCCATCCGCGTGCGGGCGACGAGCGGGGTGTAGTTGGTCGCGTCCTGCATGGCGTGGCCGACCTCGTGGGCGGCAATCACCACAGCGGCGAGCGATTTCTTGCCGAAGTGCTCAGGCAGCAACCGCACGGCCTTGGCGTCCGGGTCATAGTGGTCGCCGAGCTTCGTCTCCTCCACGACGACGTGATGGAGCCCCATCCCGTCGAGCACATGGCGCGCGAACTCGCCGCCGGTGCCGGCAAGATCGGCCCGTTCGCCCGAATGCTGACGGATGACCGACTTGATCCACATCTGCGGCAGGAAGGCGAGCGCGAAAGCGAGGCCGAGAACGATGAGGACGATGGTCAATGCGGGTTCCTGTGGTTGGTCGTGTCGCAGCGAGGCACCATAGCACGGCCCGCGCCCGGCTTCCGATCCCTTCGTTCAGCGCCGGTTCCTGTGCGCTGAGGGCGGGACGGCCATCTGCGGTCGCGCTTGCGCGGGGGCCCCGCGCCGGGAGATGATGCCCCAATCGATACCGGATCGATATGGGGCGCGCGTTGCCCTTGCGACCGTATCACAGACCCCATCAGGGTGCTCTGCATCTGCCACGCAATAAAAGCAATTTAGGGAGGATACCGTATGGTCGCGATCGCGATCCTGGACGACTACCAGAATGTTGCCTTGTCGTTCGCCGACTGGTCGCGCCTGCAGGCGGGGCATCAAGTGACCGTTTTCAATCATGCCTTCGCGAGCGAGGCGCGGGCGCGCCAGGAGCTTCAAGGCTACGATGTCGTCTGCTGTATGCGCGAGCGCACATCATTCCCGAAGTCGCTGATCGACGCGTTGCCGAACCTCAAGCTGATCGTGACCGCGGGGATGCGCAACGCCGCGATCGACATGGAAGCGGCGGCCGCGCGCGGCATCAAGGTTTGCGGCAGCGAGAGCGGCGGCCACGCGACCGCCGAGCTGACCATGGGGCTCATGATCTCGCTCGCGCGCAACCTGCATGTCGAGTTCGCCAACATGCGCGAGGGCCGCTGGCAGACGACGGTCGGGCGCGATCTGCGTGGCCGCACGCTCGGCCTCGTCGGTCTCGGCAAGCTCGGTGCCCACGTCGCGCGCATGGCGCAGGCGTTCGGCATGAAGGTGATCGCCTGGAGCCCCAACCTGACCGACGCGCGCGCCATGGAACACAACGTCACCCGCGTCGACAAGGACGCGCTGTTCCGTGAGGCGGACTTTGTCTCCGTGCATATGGTCCTGTCGGCGCGCAGCAAGGGCATCGTCACCGCCGCCGACATCGCGCGGATGAAGCCGACCGCGTTCCTCGTCAACACGTCGCGCGCGCCGCTGGTCGACAACGCGGCGCTGGCGTCGGCGCTCGCAGAGGGCCGCATCGCGGGCGCGGCGATCGATGTCTACGAGGTCGAGCCGGTGCCGGCGGCGGAAGCGCTGCGCCGTGAGCCGCGAGCGGTGCTGACGCCGCACATCGGCTACGTGACGGAGGAGACCTACCGGCTGTTCTATCCGGGCATGGTCGAGGATATCGAGGCGTGGCTTGCCGGCAAGCCGGTGCGCGTGATCGCAGGTTGAGCGGCACATCGGGGGCGAAGCGGATGAAGATCGAGATCCTCTGCACCGGCGACGAGATCCTGACCGGCAAGACCATCAACACCAACTACGGCTTCATGGCCGCGCGGCTGGTCGAGGTCGGGCTCGGCGTCCATTGGGGCACGACGGTCGGCGATGATCGCGACTCGTTGATCGAGGCCTTCCGCCTTGCCTCCGAACGCGCCGATGCGGTGATCGTCAACGGTGGCCTCGGGCCGACCGTCGACGATCTCTCGCAGGAGATCGCGGCGAAAGCGGCGGGCGTCGATCTCGTGCTCAGCGAGGACTGGCTCGCGCGCATGGAGAGCTACTATGCGCGCCGCAATCGTGTGATGCCGCCCAACAATCGCAAGCAGGCGATGCTGCCCGCGGGTGCCGAGCTGATCGACAATCCGATCGGGACCGCCTGCGGCTTCGCCGTCACGATCGGCAAGGCGCGGTTCTTCTTCACACCGGGCGTGCCGCGGGAAATGAAGCGGATGCTCGACGAGCAGCTGATTCCGCGGCTGCTGGCCATGAGCGGTCTCAAGGGCGTGACGCGCCTGAAGCGATTCCACTCGTTCGGCATTGGTGAATCGCGTGCGGATCAGATGCTTGTCGATATTCCGGGCCTCGAGGATGGCGGCCCGGTGAAGCTCGGCTTCCAGTCGCACTATCCCCAGCTCGAGACCAAGCTCGCGGTGCGTGCCGACGATGCCGTTTCGCTGGATCGTGTTCTCGCCCCCATCGAGGCTGAGGTGCGCAAGCGGCTCGGCAACTTCGTCATCGCCGAGGACGATCAAAAGCTCGAAGGCGTCGTGCTCGATGCACTGACGGCGGGCGGCCATACGCTCGCGGTTGCGGAGATGGTGACGGGTGGCGGCGTCGCGGCCCGGCTCGCACCGCAGGTTGCCGCAAACGCCATCTTCCGCCGCGGGATCGTGTCGCGTGATTTCGCACAGATCGCCGATGCGGTGGGGCTCAGTGCATCGGCGGCCGCAAGCGGTATCACAGAAGCGAATGCGATCGCGGTGGCGGAAGGCTTGCGCAAAGTGAGCGGCGCATCGCACGCGCTCGCGGTGCTGCTCGAAATCGACGAAGGCGAGGATCGCATCGAACTCGGCGGCACGATCTGCGTCGGTATCGCCGATCCTGCGGGTGCGATCGCGCGGCCCGCGCGCCTGCTCGGCGGTCGCGAATGGGTACGCATGGGAACGATCGAACTGGTGCTCGATGCCTTGCGCCGGCGCCTGCTCGGCCTCGAAGTCGACGAGCGCATCGACTTCGAAAAGCGCTGATTCGAACTGACGGCATCGCATCGCGCGCGACGCGGTGCATATGCCGTTGTCTTCCATTCAGCCAAAAGCCGAAAAACAGCCGCCGTGCCGTCCTGCGGCTCGCACAATCATGCGCTAGGTGGAGAAGGCTCGTTCTCCGCGTCGCGTATCTCGTTTCATTCTCGGAGACCCGACATCCGTCAGGGCATTGCACCTTCGGCCGCCCGGCTGAGGACGATGCCGTTTGCTCAACACCCGGAGTGCAAGCGTGCCGTTGCGACCTCGCCAATCCGCTCCATCACGTTTGGCGAATCGCTTCTGCCGCCCTCGCGCTCCTTAACGGCCGGTTAACCAATTCACGGTTAACTGACTGCGAGTAGAGGGGTGTACCATATGTTGCGTTTTGTGCGTTTGAGTGATCGTGCCTTCGCGCGCACCGTCGGGCCTCGCGGCCTGACCCTTCTGGTCGTCGCGCTCGCAGCAGGCGGTTGCAGTGCCGGTATCGACCGGCTCGGACCGCTCAACTACAACGGCGGCCCTACGGGAAGCGCGCCAATCCCGTCGGCATCGATGCGCGCGGGACGGCCCACTCCGCCGCCCGTCAGTGATTACCGCCAGGACTATCGTCCGGACTCGCGATCGGATGAGCAGCCGAGCTATCAGCCGGACTATCGCGCCGACGACCCTCCGGCCTACCAGCCGCCCTATGGATCCAACCGCCGCTCCGACGCCTCGCGCGCCCCGTCGCGTATGAGCGACAGCGGCGCTCGGCCGATGCAGAGCGGTGACAACGCTGTGCGCGTGGCCGGACTGCCGGAGCCCTACGATCGGACCCCGGCGCCCCCGCCGGCCGCCCGTCCGGCGCCCAAGGTTGCGCCGTTCGAAACCAGCCGCACGCCGCCCCCGCCGCCCCGTTCGGCGCTTGAGACCTTGGACGAGGGGCCAGCCCCCGCCGCCACAGCCGCCGCCGGTCACACGGTCGAAGTGCGTGCCGGCGACACGCTCTATGCGCTCTCGAAGACGCATGGCGTCTCGGTGGCCGAGCTGATGCGCGTCAATGGGCTGACGGGGCCTCATCTCCGCATCGGTCAGCAGTTGACGCTGCCGTCCGATGGGCGCCGCACGCGTCGCGTTGCATCGCTCCCGACATCGGAACCGGCACCGTACGTGCCACCGACGCCCGCACCGTATCGCGCGCCGCAACCGC
>CAZKZT010000139.1:0-9366 GCA_964557265.1 uncultured Hyphomicrobium sp. | reverse complement strand
CAGTGACGCCACCGATCGTGCCACCCAGATCGCCGAGGTCGAGGATGTTCGTCACAGTCTCAGTGACGCCACCGATCGTGTCGCCCAGATCACCCAGGTCGAGGATGTTCGTCACAGTCTCAGTGACGCCGCCGATCGTGTCGCCCAGATCGCCGAGATTGATGATGTTGGTCACTGTCTCCGTGACGCCGCCGATCGTGCCACCCAGATCGCCCAGGTCGAGGATGTTCGTGACTGTACTGGTCACATCGCCGACGACATCACCAACGCCCCCGACCACTTCGACCACAATATCGGTGACATTGCCGCCGATGTTCGTGACTGTGTCGCCGACGACATCGCCGACCACGTTCACGACCGTCTCGACGACATTCGTAACGCTGCCGCCACCCAGTTCGATAATATTGGTGATGCTGTCACCGTAGTTGGTGATCGTATCTCCGGTGACCGAGTTGTCGATGTTGATGGTGTTGTGCGTGATGTTCGTGATGTTGTTGGTCTCGGAGATCACGATCGAGATATCGCCGCCGCCGGAGCCGCCGCCCTCGTTGATGATCTCCTGAATGAACTCCCTGTCCGAAACGTGCGTGCTCTCAGACGTATGTGTATTGGTGCCAGGACCATCACCAGCTGAATTTGTCTGGTACGTCGTTGAATTGGTGATGGTCGGACCAGCGGTCACATCACCCGCGACCTCTTCAACGGTCGTCGTCTCCGATACCTGCGCAGGCGCCGGAGTGTCACTGAAGGCGACCTGCGTCATTGCCGGCGCGGGATCTCCGTCATCCTGGGGGGTCTCGTAACCCGCCATATGACCCGCCGCGTTCTGCCAAGGAACCGTCGCATCGGGCTGCCCATCATTGAGAACAGCGCCTTGCATCATTGCGTAGTTGAAGTTGCCCGAGCTGGCCGCTCCCTCAGCCTGACCATCAAAATCGTCGGCACTGAAAATGCGAGCATCGAGCTTTGCCGCCTCCGCTGAGTCGACGGTAAGCGGAGCGCTCAGCTCCTCCGACCCAGTGCCCTCGCGCGCGCTTGATTGAGCCATTGGGAAATTCACTCCTGCCATGGTGTTTTCCCGCCCCGAAGGGCAGATATACCAATCAGGAGTTTAAGCGGAGCTAATAACAATGGATTATGCGAGCTATTATGCGTGCCGCAATTTTTCATTAAAATTTATTGCAGGTGTTTTTATCATATCTCACAGCCGATCGATCAAACAGCGCAACTCCCTGGTGCACATTCCATTTCTGGATCGCCCCCGCGCCCACATAATCCCATCGTTCGCCATTGGCGTTTTCCGGCTTGTTTTTTGGGTGAGCGAGGATGGCACGCCGGCCGCCGAATCTCCGGCAGACGGGCATGTCTCGAGCCGCGTCCTATAGGAGGCATGATGGCGGCCCGAAGACGTCGGCGATGAGCGTTGAAGTCGCGCAGTGAAGAGGCGTGCGAACGCAAGAGGCTCGTCGCGGAGCCGAGGCTCCACTCGAACCAAGCGCACCGCACAGAACAGAGCCGTAATCGTTCAGTCAATGCGGGGCGCGTCAGACGGCTCCGGCCATCTGCGAGAACGTCGTCGCCACGATTGCGCGGTTCCGCCCGTCGCGCTTGGCCTCATACAGCAAATCGTCGGCGCGCTTGAGCATGGCCTGCGCCGACAGCGCTGGATCCTTGCCGGGTTCCGCCGCGAAGCCTCCACAGCTGATCGTCAGGTGGCAGGCGGTCAGCGAGCGCTCATGAACGATTCCTTGCGCCAGCACCATCTCGCAGACGCTACTGAGAATCCTTTGGAAGTCGGTGACCTCGGGCATGAGGATCGCGAATTCTTCGCCGCCGTAGCGCGCGACCATGTCTCCTGAGCGACGCATGGACTGTTGGAGAGTATGCGCTACCGCGCGGAGCACATTGTCTCCTGCGGCGTGGCCGTAGTGGTCATTGTAGAGTTTGAAGTGGTCGACATCGATGAGTGCGACACCGAGACAATGGCCCTGGCGCACCGCACTCCTGTGCGCCCTGGCAAATGCCTCGTCAAAATAGCGGCGGTTCGCAATGTTCGTGAGAGCATCAAACAGCGACAAGCGCTCGAGCTCCCTCCGCTGCGCCGCAAGCTTGAGGTGAACCTGGACACGCGCGCGTACGATCGCAGGCCGGATCGGCTTCTGGACATAATCAGCAGCGCCGAGCAGCAGACCGCGGGTCTCGTCCTCGACCTCGGACATCCCGGTGATGAAAACGACACTCACGTCCGCTGTCTTCGGACTGGACTTTATGCGACGCAGAACCTCGTAACCGTCCATGCCGGGCATGGAAACATCGAGAAGGACCAGCGAGACGTCCTCCTCCGCAAGCACCTGCAATCCTGCCGGTCCATCCTTTGCGAGCAGGACGCGGCATTCGTCCTGCAGCAACTCGGCGAGTGCTGCACGGTTGAGCCGATCGTCATCGACGATCAAGATCGTAGGTTTTGGGGGAGTGATCATGCGCTACTCTCCCGACATAGCCATGTGCTGAAGATTGTCCTTCAGCTCGCGCAGTGACTTGACGGCCGATTGCAGCTCGAGATCGTCATACTGATCCTGCGCGCGTCGGAGCAGCGCCTCGTGCCCGGAGTTGACGATCGCCGCGCCTACCTGTTCCAGCAGGTCTTTTGCCGCGAAGTCGCCGCGTTCAACGAGAGGCGTGACACGATCGAGAAGCCCGATGATCTCACGCGGACTCATCGGCCGCGCGGCCGGCGCCTTTGCGTGCGCCTGCAGGCCCGCCAACGCTTCGCTCACCTGATTGAGGCACGCCACCAGTGCTTTGCGGTATGCGGGACCGTGCCCCAGAACAGCTTCCCCGTCGTTGTTGCGCGCCGCCCGCTCCAACTTGTCGGCGATCCCGCATAGTGACGTCGCACCGATGTAGCCGGCGGTCCCCTTGATCTGATGCGCGAGATCCGCAATCCGCGTGCAATCGCCCGTCCGCAACAGATCGTCGATCTCGCGCGGCATGTCGCCGAAATCGTGCATGAAGGCGGCCAGGAATCCTTCCACCCGCCGCATGTTGTTGCCGAAGCGTCGTGCCAGCAGATCGACATCGAGAGAGAAGCCGCTCGACGCCGCTTCGCGCTCGCTGGGCTGGTAGACCTTCGTGCGCTCATCCGACGCCGGTTCCAGAACCTGCATCAACGTCTCGTAGAGCGCGACCTCGTCGATCGGCTTTGTAAGATGTGCGGTCATACCGGCTTCGAGGCTTGCGTGCTGATCCTCGGTCCGCGCCTGCGCCGTCAAGGCCACGACCGGCAACGTCGTCCATTCGGCGCGCGATCGAATCTCCTGCACAGCCTCGAGACCGCCCATCTCAGGCATATGCATGTCCATGAGAACGACATCGAAGTCGGTCTCTTCCATCTTGCGGATCGCATCCAGACCGTTCACCGCAGTGTCCACGGTGATGCCGACCAGATGGAGGAAATCAGTCGCGACTTCGCGATTGAGAGCATTGTCGTCGACCACGAGCACATGCCTGCCGGCCAACGCCTTGAACGCCGCGTGCGTCCGCTCGATCGTTGGCGTGTTTGTGCTGGAGCAATCCGTGAAACGGTTACTCTTCGTCAGGGCCCCAAGGATCGTGTTGAACATGACGGACAGCGTCACGGGTTTGAGCAGAATGCCTTGCAGGTCTATTTCATCGAGAGCTTGCAGCACGATCTCGTGCCCATAGGCCGTCACCATGAGCACCGCGGGCATGTCGATAAGGGCTTCGTCCGCCTTGATGTGGCGGGCTGTCTCGAGACCATCCATCTCCGGCATGCGCCAGTCCAGCAGCACGATGTCGAAGGGCGTGGCCGCCTCGGCATTGCATCGCAGCAGCTGGAGTGCCGCTGGTCCTGTGGCACACGACTGCGTCGACATGCCAAACGCCGTGGTCATCTCTTCGAGTGCCATGCGCGCGTTGTCATTGTCGTCCACAATCAGGACTCGGCGACCCTGCAGCGCCGCTGAGGCCTGGCTCGCGATCGAGGTTTCGGCAGTGCTGGCCGCATTCGCGAACTGGGCTGTGAAGATGAACGTGCTGCCCTTGCCGGGCGTGCTTTCCACCCTGATCTCGCCACCCATCAGCTCCACGAGGCGCTTGCAGATGGCAAGTCCGAGGCCGGTGCCGCCGTACTTGCGCGACGTATCGCTCCCCGCCTGGGCGAAGGGCCGGAACAGCCCCGCGATCTGGTCGGCTGTGAGACCGACGCCGGTATCACTGACGGAGAATTCGAGGTTCGAACGGCCGTGCGCCGCATCCAGCGCACGGATCGAGATGAAAACGTCACCGGACTCGGTGAACTTGACGGCGTTGCCGACGAGATTGGTCAGCACCTGCCCGAGACGCAGCGCGTCGCCCTCGATGCGCGCAGGCGCTCGCGGATCGATCGCGTAGGCGATTTCAAGGCCTTTTTCCTCGGCCTTGAGCGCGGTCACGGCGGAGACGGATTCCAGCACGGATTCGAGAGTGAACTCGGCATTTTCAAGCTGAAGGCCGCCAGCCTCGATCTTCGAGAAATCGAGAATATCGTTGATGATTCCGAGCAGGACAACCGCCGATGTGTTGATCTTGTCCAGGTAGTTGCGCTGCCTCGAATCGAGATCCGTCCGCAGAGCCAGTCGCGTCATGCCGATGACGGTATTCATCGGCGTGCGAATCTCGTGGCTCATGGTTGCGAGGAAATCGCTCTTCGCACGCTCTGCCCGCTCGGCGGCCTCCTTGGCGGCCCGCAACGCATCCGCGGCCCTGCGCTCCATCGTGATATCACGCGCGATTCCGTCCCAGACCAGATTGCCATTGGGCTGGGTTCGCAGTGCCGCGCCAGCGTGCATCCAAATCTGCGCGCCGTCGCTTCTGGTGACGCGGAACTCCTGATCGAACGTATCTGCCTGCAAGGATGACTGTTCGAGCACTTCAAAAAGATTTTCGCGATCGGCACGATCGATCGCCTCGAAGAGAAGGCTAGATCTGGCCACGATGTCTGCAGCCGACCATCCGATGAGCTGCTCGATGCCCGCGCTGATGTAGGCAACGCGGAATTTCCCGTCCGCCGCACGCTCGAGCCTGAATATGACGCCGCTCGGCAGATTGTTCGCCAACGCGGCGAGGCGGTCACGCTCTTCTTTACGCTCGCTGATATCCTGGACCGTGCCCGCCAGCTTGACGATCCGGCCGGTTTCGTCACGGATCGCCTTGCCTTGGACGTACGCCTGGAATGTACCGCGCTGCACGTGCAGGTGATCGACCTCGAGCCCGTAGGGTTCGCCGGTGCTGATGCAGCGGCCGATCGCCTCCGCCACCCGTTGATAGCTCTCCTTCGTAAGCAGGTACTGGAGACTCTCAGCCGTAATCGGCGGCCCTTGTGGATCCGCACCATTGAGCTCGTACAGCATGTCCGAAGTGCTGAACTCGTTCGTTGCGAGATCGAGCGACCAGCTTCCGATGCGCGCGATCCGTTCCGCCTCCTGAAGTGCGCGCGCGTTCTGAAGTGCGTTCTGCTCGGATTTCTGGCTCTCGACGAGGGTCTGTCGCAAGGCGTCGTCGGCGCGATCGAGGCTGACGCGCAAGGTTTCGAACTCGGACACGAAGGAAGACGGCACGTCGATGGTGATTGCACCAACGTCGCCGGACTTGCTGTTCGCAATAGCTCGTGCTCTGTCCGCGAGGAGGCTGATCGGGCGGAGAACCTGCCTGGTCAGCAACGATGCGAAGCCGAGGGCGAGCAGGAGCGTCCCCGCGCCGGCAGCCAACAGGGTCAGGATCGGATCCTTCCACCGCGCATCAAACTTGGTGGCGGCCTCGCCAACGACCGCTGCCCATCCCGGTGTGCCAGGGATCTTCTGGAATCCGAAGACGATCTGGCGCCCCTCGATCGTCGCAGCGCGGAAGGAGCCCTTCTGAGTACCAAGCGCCGTAAGTGTCGCCCAGTCAGGCACTGGCCGCCCAACGAACTGCTCGCCATCCACCGACCGGGCTATGATCCTTCCGGTTCCGTCAGTGATCGCCAGGATCCCGGATAGCGAAGCGTCGGTCCAGCGGGTCAGCGTGCGCACCAGGCTCGACGGGGGAGCCTGCAAGACAGCAACCTCGACCGTCTGATGTTCACGGGCAATCGGAACGGCCAGCGCGAGGCGCAGCGCGTCACCGCTCGTTGTCCTGGCAGTGAAAAGGTTGGAAATCTCAACGGATCCACTCGTCGCAGCGGCAACGACAAGTGACTCGATCTCTGGGATGATCCCGTGAGTATCGATGATGAGGCTGTCGATCACCTTGTACGTCGACAGGCTGCCCCCGAGATGGGCCATCACCAGTTCGTCGACGGCCCGGCCCCCATGCTCGCCCTGCCGCACCTGGGCGTAGCCGCGAACAAGCCTTGCCGTAGCATCAGTCTCGCCGTCCACCGACCGCGCCACAACCTGCACAGTCTCCAGCAGGCGCTGCGTGGAGGCCTGACGATAGGAATCGCCGGAACGATAGAGCGCAACCGCAATCACGCCCAAAGTCGGCGTGAGCACGAGAAGCAAAATGACCGCCAAGCACAACTTGAGCGGAAAACGTGGAACCCAGACGGTCATAATTGCGCGACCCTAATTCATCTTGCGCAGTCCGCAATTATCCGTGCCAAGAATTACTGAATTGTGCTCGATGCTCAAGTCATAATTGCTTAAGTTTTGAGATATTCTGGCGCATCTGACCGATGCCCTGCAGAGCGCCTCGCGCGAGCCGTTCTGCAGAGTGGCTCCGTCACCTCAAACGATGGCAATAGCGGGTCGACGCCCTTCAGACGCTGCAACGCGTGATACCCATGATCACCGCCACGTCATCGTCTCGCTCAGTCGCTCTTGCGAAGGAACACCGCGGCCTGCGTTCCGACCGGCCTTACTCCATCAGAAGATTACGCACTCGATCGAGCAGCCGCGCTGAACACGCCGGGAACTTGATCACGAGCCGCCCGTTGCGGCTGAAACATTCGATCCAACCATCCTTGAATAGGAAACTTACCGCCCGTATCCATTGCCTCTGGCGCGATGCTCGTTGTGGCGGCACGATGCAGTGTCGTGTAGCAGAGTCCGAGTTCCGCTGCGTGGCACTGCCGGCCTGCATGATCGACTGACGCGACAAGCGAGGCCGTGGCTGCAAATAGACCGCACCACCCCCGGATGAGATGGAAGCCGATGCACCAGATCACGCGCGCATTGATGGCCATGTTGACCGTCTTTTGCGCATTTGGATCGCCCACGACTCCCTTCGCCCAGGGACAAGTCCCAACGCCGCTTCGCACGCTGTCACCGGAGATCGGCTTTCTTGAGCCCATCCAGTTCTCTCCCGACGGCCGCCACCTCGTCACCGGCGGCAACGATGGAACGGTCGTCATTTGGGACACCCGGACCGGCCAGGAAGTACGCAGGCTGCGCGCGCATGCCGATATGGTCCAGGATGCCGTGTTCACGCCCGACGGCAGCCGCATCCTGTCGAGCAGCGCCGACAAGACGATGAAACTCTGGAGCGTGGCGGATGGACGGCTGCTGCGGACGTTCCGCGGACACCGCGATCGTATTTTCTCCGTCGCGATAACACCGGATGCCCAGCAGGTTGTATCCGTCAGCTTTGATGGATCTATTCGTCTCTGGAATGTCGAGAGCGGCGCCGAGCTTCGCCGCATGAACGGCCACAGCATATCCGTCGCCCTCTCCCGCGATGGACGGCGCATCCTCGCCGGTGATGGCGGCATCCGTCTCCTCGATGCCGCGACCGGCAACGTGGTCCGGTCGTTCAAAGGCGACACGATGGCAATCATGGCGCTCGCCTTCGCACCTGACGGTCGCCACATCTTGTCCGGTGGACAGGATCGAACGCTTCGATTCTGGGATATCGAAACCGGCCAGCTCGCCTTCAGCGGCCCACAGCGAGAGACCTCGATCAATGACATCGCGCTCTCCGCGGATGGGCGCCTTCTGCTTGTCGCCCATATCAGCGAAGTCGAAGTCTGGGATTTGGCGCGCCGCACGCTTCTGCGGACATACGACGTCGGCGACGTCCGCTCGATCGATGTCGCGCCGGATGGACGAACCTTTGCCACCGCGGCGACAAGCGGTGTCGTGAGACTCTGGCCGCTCGACGGCGTGGCCATGCCATCGGTCGCGCCTGAATCCAAACCGCTGGATACGCCTCCGCCAAGTGTCGCGGCGCCCGCCGCTCCCGTATCATCCGAGAAGATCACCCTTCCTCCGGCGACTGGCGCGCGCGAACTCAAAATCCGCCGCCATCAAGGAGCGATCACCGCACTCGCATTTTCCGCGGATGGACAGCGCATTGCGAGTGTCGGCGTCGACAACATCGTGCAGGTGTCGGATGCCACGACGGGCGACATCGTGCGTACGCTCGAAGGACACCGGGACCAGATCAACACTGTGGCGTTCTCACCCGATGGCCGTCAGGTGTTGACAGGTTCTGGCTCGCAGGGAGGCGGCCGACTATCGCCGACGATCAGGGATAGCACGCTGCGGCTCTGGGATATCGAGAGCGCACGCGCCGTGCAGACATTCAAAGGGCACCAGGAGGCGACGCACGCAGTCGCCTACGCGCCCGACGGCCATCACGTTCTCTCGGCAGGCCGCAACATACGGCTCTGGCGCGCGTCGAACGGACAGCTCGTGCGCCGTTACACGATCGAGGCGAGATCCGTCGCGTTTTCGCCCGATGGCACCCGCTTCGTGACCGACAATGCCATGGCGGACAACACGCTGAAACTCTGGGACACGCAAACCGGCAAACTGCTGCGCACATTCAACGGCCACTCCAGCGTCGTTCTCTCCGTTGCATTCTCGCCAGACGGGCGACATCTGCTTTCCGGCAGCGACGATGGCACGGCGCGACTTTGGGATGCGGAAAGCGGACGCCATCTGAGAACGTTCGCCGGTCACTCGGCACGCGTCGCCTCCGTCGCATTCTCTCCTGATGGCAGTTCCGTCCTGTCGGGAAGCTGGGACGGCACGATGCGGTTGTGGGAAACGGAGACTGGCAAAATTCTCCAAAGTCACACGGTCGACACGAGCTTCACGCATCCCGTCGCCTTCGCGCCGGATGGCCGGTCGATCGCTGGCGGCAGCGACAATGGGGATCTCGTGATCCGCAAGATCGGCCCCGCCGTCACGCAGACCGCCGCGGCCGTCGAGGTGCCTCGCGAGCGCGCGCCCGCGCCGGCGGATACTGCAAAGCCACCCGTCGCGGTTGGTCCATCGGCCTCGCTCGTCCGGACGCTCACGGGGCACACTGGGCACGTCAACACGGTCGCCTTCTCGCCGGATGGGCGGCAACTCGTGTCGGGTAGCGAGGACCGCACCATTC
>CAZKZT010000138.1:0-9407 GCA_964557265.1 uncultured Hyphomicrobium sp. | reverse complement strand
GCGGTTTGCGCCTCGCCGCCGATCCAGCCGAAAACGCCGGCCGTGATCACGAGCGGCACGACGAATTGCACGACGCTGACGCCGAGGTTGCCGAGGCCGGCATTGATGGCGAGCGCGTTGCCTTTCTCCGACTTCGGGAAGAAGAAGGAGATGTTGGCCATCGAGGAGGCGAAGTTGCCGCCGCCAAAGCCGCACAGCAGCGCGAGAGCAAGGAAGATCCAGTAGGGCGTCTGAGGGCTTTGTACCGCGAAGCCCATGCCGACCGCCGGGATCAGCAGCGACCACGTCGAGAGTGTCGTCCACAGCCGTCCGCCGAAGATCGCGGGCATGAAACTGTAGAAGATGCGCAACGTCGCGCCGGAGAGGCCAGGCAGTGCGGCAAGCCAGAACAGCTGATCGTTGCTGAAGGCGAAGCCGACGCTCGGCAGCTTGGCGACGACCACGGACCATACCATCCACACGGCAAACGAGAGCAGCAGGCAGGGCACCGAGATCCACAGATTGCGCCGCGCGATCGCGCGTCCGCGTCCCTCCCAGAAGTTGCGTTCTTCCGGGCGCCAATCCTGGATGGCCCCCTTGGCAGCCAGGGCGCCTTCGAGTTCCGGCCCGTGAATGGGCTGCATCTCGGGGAGCTCCGGCAGCTTGCGCGCCGGTACGCCGGCCTCGGCCGCACTCTTCTCCATCTCGCGGACAGTGAAGTGCATCCAGATGAGCGACGCCGTCACGATCAGGAACAGCAGCCAGAAGCAGCTCTGCCACACGCCCGTCAGGTCGTTGAGTGCGCCGAAAGCGATCGGGAGCACGAAGCCGCCGAGACCGCCGACGAGACCGACGACACCGCCCACGGCGCCGACGCGATCGGGATAGTAGACGGGGATGTGCTTGTAGACCGCGGCCTTGCCGAGGCTCATGAAGAAGCCGAGCACGAACGCCGTGACAATGAAGCCGACAAGGCTCATGCGCGTCGAGAATGTCACCGGGCCGTGAATGCCCTCGATGACGTACTGCGTCGGCGGGTAGGAGAGGACGAACGTACACACGACCGAGACGAGGAACGTCCAGTACATGATCCGCCGCGCGCCGTACTTGTCGGAGAGATGGCCACCGTAGGCGCGGAAGATCGAGGCGGGAATCGAGTAGAGTGCGCCGATCGCGCCGGCGGTCGTGATGTCGAGGCCATAGACGCCGATCAGGTAGCGCGGCAGCCACAGCGCCAGCGCGACGAAGGCGCCGAACACGAAGAAGTAGTAGAGCGAGAAGCGCCAGACCTGCACGTTCTTGAGCGGCGCGAGCATGACGGAGAGCGGCTCGGGCTTCTGCCCCGAGGCGCGGCGCTGCGCGAGGTCGGGATCGTCCTTGGTCAAGATGTAGAAGATGATCGCGATGGCCGCGAGTGCCGCGGCCCAGACCAGTGCGACGGTCTTCCAGCCATAGGCCACCATGATCACGGGAGCGGCGAATTTCGTGACTGCCGCGCCGACGTTGCCGGCGCCGAAGATGCCGAGCGCGGTGCCCTGCTTCTCCTTAGGGTACCACTTGGCGACGTAAGCGACGCCGACAGAGAAGGAGCCGCCCGCAATGCCGACGCCGAGAGCAGCGAGCAGGAAGGTCGGATAGTCGTAGGCCAGCGTGAGCAGCGCCGTCATGACCGCGGCACTCAGCATCGTCAACGTGTAGACGAGGCGGCCGCCGTACTGATCCGACCAGATGCCGAGGATCAGGCGGATCAGCGATCCGGTCAGGATCGGTGTGCCGACGAGCAGACCGAACTGGGTGTCGGAAAGCCCGAGGTCATTTTTGATCTGAATGCCGATGATCGCGAAGATCGTCCACACGGCAAAGCAGACGGTGAAGGCGACGGTCGAGAGCCAGAGCGCGCGGCTCTGATCCGAAGGATTGATGATGACGGTGCGCTGCATACACGTCCCCTGGTGAGCCACATTGTCTTGGCTGAGGGGGATGCTGATCTCGGGTCATCAGGCGTGGATTGACCTCCGTCAATGACCGCCGCGGCGCACAAATTTTCAAGATCAACAAAGACTTAGATCAGCATATAGGTCGAGTTAATCAAATTTATTGCGGTCATTTCACAATTAACAACCTGATCAAGATCAATTCTAATGTCGCATGATGGTGCTATGGGCAGAGCCGGAGGAGAATCGCATGCGCGCCGAAGATGTCGAAGAAATGCGTGGGTTGTCGCTGTTCGCTGGCGTCGATCCTGTGCACATCGACGCGGTTCTGCAGGCCTCCTTTCTGCAGCGATTTCCCGGCGGCGTCGAACTGCTGCGCGAAGGCGATCGGGCTGATTTCCTGCACGTCGTCGTGGAGGGACAGGTCGAGGTCTTCTCCACGTATCGCGAACGCGAAACGACCATCGCGGTCTATGGACCCGGCCAGAGTTTCATCGTGGCGGCCGTGCTGCTCGATCGCGTGTACCTGAAGTCCGCCCGCACGCTTTCCTCGGCGCGCGTGTTGATGATACCCGCCGCGGCGGTGCATCGGGTGTTTGCGGCCGATGCGGCGTTCGCGCGTGCGCTCGCGCAGGAGCTTGCGGTTGCCTATCGCGACGTTGCGAAGGAATTGAAGAACCAGAAGCTCAGATCGAGCCTGGAGCGGCTGGCGAACTGGCTTCTCGCGCAGAACGAGGCGGCAGGTGGCAAGGGACACTTTCCGCTGCCGTTCGAAAAGAAAGTGCTCGCGTCTCGCCTGGGTATGGCGCCGGAAGTGCTTTCGCGCTCTTTCGCATCGCTGACGGCCTACAATGTCATCGTGCGCGGGCGGGACGTCGAGATCCGCGACATCGAAGCGCTGCGTACATTGGCCAAGCCGACGCCGACGATTGACGACCCGACGGTTTGAGCGAAGCGCTCAGCAAGCGTGACTGCCGATGGTGCGCGCATCGGAGAGGAGCGGCCAGTAGCCGTAAAGCCAGACGAGGAATGCCGCCGACCAGGCCAAGGCGCTGAAGGCGTGGAGGCTGCCCGGCACATGGATGCCCGCATCGGGCAGAACGCGCAGGGCTGTTGCAAGCAGGAGCAGGACAAAGGCGGCTTTGGCGGCCCATGGCATCGGAAACGTATGCTTGGTGTGAAAAAGACCGGCGATCGAGAGCACGGCAAGAATGCTCATGCCGAGTCCGCCCATCAGCGCGACGTGCCATCCGGTCGTCTCCATGACATCGGCGCCCAATCGCGCGGCACCGACAATCATCAAGCCGGCGCCGGCTAGAGCAGCGGCGAAGAACAGGCAGAGGATTTCGGCCCGAAAGAACTGCCGCCCAATGAAGGATTCGCCCGCGCGATCGAGGAATGCGGCGCCGGCGGCGAGTGCAAGGTATCCCCGCGCTTCCGCCGACAGGCCGAAGGCGTCTCCTGCAATCGCCACGAGGACCAAGCCGGCGGCGAGGTTCTGTCGCCCGGGATGCGGTCGATAGGGGCTCGTCACCTCACTCGGATCGAGTATGCGATTGGTGACCGGTACGGTGATCCGCGCGAGCGCGAAGCTGAGCAGCCCCAGAAATGTGAGGCTCGTCGCGTTGAGACCCTGGGTGGCTCGCATCATGTCGCCGCTCAGGAAGCCGAGGCGCGTCATGGACTCGGCACCGAGAAGTGCCGCGAGCCAGAGCAGCAGGCCGATCAGATCCCACGATCTCCGCCGCCAGCTCACGTGCGACGCATAGACCAGAAGGCCTGCAATCCAGGCGATGTCCGCTATGGCTCCGACGATGCCAACCGCATCGAATCCGAGAATGCCGACGCAGCGCCCGATCCCCCACAGGCATGCGAATAGCAGGAGGACATTCTTTCGCGGGCGTTGCGTGTCTGTCCATTCGGGGACAGCGGTTGTGATGAAGCCGATGAGAGCGCCGCCATAGACGCCGATCAGCATCTCGTGCGGATGCCAAAGCGTGGGCGGCACATGGCGCGCGAGCGGCAGGTCGAAGCCGAGCACGAGCACCCAGAGCAGCGGCCACACTGCGGCATACAATGCTGCGAGCGGGAAGAAGAGACGCAGCCCTTCGTCCGTCAGGATGGTGAGCAGCGGGATATGCGGTGGCCGAGGGGGCGAGGTGGGTACGTTCATGGGAGCCGCCGCTCATCGACGTCATTGACGTGGCGAAAGAGGCTGTCCGCGGTGAGATAGTGGCTCACGGTCTCGAAGATTTCGCGATCGCCGCGCTGTCCCGGCAAGCCGGCGATCGTCCGCTCGCCGGCAATGCCTTGGCCGCGCGCCTCCATGACGGCGATGCGATGCGCAATGCGCGCCGCTTCAAACAGATCGTGGGTGACGAACAGGGCACCGAAGCTCGCTTCCTGGGCCGCATGAATGACGAGGTCCTGCATGCGGCGCTTGAGGGCGACGTCGAGTGCAGTGAAGGGTTCGTCGAAGTAGACGAAGTCCGGCCGGTTGGCGAGTGCGCGCGCGATGGCGACGCGTTGGCGCATGCCACCGGAAAGCTCGATCGGGAATTTGTCGAGATCAGCGGCGTCGAGCGAGACGCGAACGGCTGCGTCCTCGGCGCGCGCACGGCGCTCCTTTCTGCTGATGCCAGCGATGCGGAGAGGGTAGGCGATGTTCTCGCGTGCGGTCGCCCAAGGCATCAGGCGCGGCTCCTGAAACACCATGCCATGGCGCGTGTATGTTCCGGCGACGCGGCCGCGAAGCGGTTTGATGATGCCTGCCGCGATGTGGATGAGCGTGCTTTTCCCACAACCGGATGGGCCGACGAGTGCAACGATCTCTCCGGCGCCGACAGTGAGCGCGACATGATCGAGAACCGTGCGCCCGAGATACGCGTGACCGATTCCGGAGAGGTCCAGCGCGTTCATCGCTTGACACCCCATGGCCGCGCCGCCTCGCGCCACCGCTCGAGCTCGCTGTGGACCGGGCGCACGAGGCCATACTCGACGACGATCAGAGCTGCGACGGCGATCAGCACCCACGCCATCGCTTCCGACACGTCGAGATTCGAGCGGGCGCGGGCAAGTCCGCCGCCGATGCCGCCCGAGTTGGAGAGGACCTCAGCCATGACCGCGACCTTGAAGGCTGTGCCGAGTGTGAGCACCAGCGCCGGAAACACATATGCGGCGACATGCCGGACGGCCAATGTCGAGAAGCGGCGCCATGGTCCGGCGCCGAACGCGCGGGCCATGTCGTCGAGGCCGCGATCGCGCGTCATGATGCCTTCCGCAGCGCCGATGAAAGACGCCGGTGTTGCCGCGATCGCGACGGTCGTGACGACCATGCCATCGGTCGACCCGAACCAGATCATCGCGAGCACGATCCAGGCGATCGGCGGCACGCCAAGGATCAGCGTGATGAGAGGGCGCGCAAGGCGAATGGAAGCGGCGGAGTAGCCGGCGATGATTCCGGCAACGGTGCCGGCAGCTCCCGCAATCACGAATCCTTCGAGAGCGCGGCGCGACGTGACGAGCGCGATGTGCCAGCTTTCTTGCTGTCCTGCGAGCTGAAGGACGGCGGCGGCAGCGGCCAGGGGAGATGGCAGAATGAATGCGCCATACGCCTCGTGGCCGATCTGCCAGAGGACGCAGAAGAGGAAGATGGCGGCGAGGCCGCTCCAGCCGGACCACACGAAGCGGCCAATGCGGCCGAGCCGCCGCGCAACGACGGCGCTGGAGCGTGTCACATGTAGAACTCCGCGGCTGGCAGTTTGCCGCCGAGCAAGGAAGGATCGGCCTCCGCAATGACCGAGAACATCGCTTCCAGCGACGGGCGCGCATCCTTCGCCGCATGGCAGACGAAGTTCGACCACGGGATGGAGAGGCGGAGGATCGGCCACGGCAGATCGAGGGACGAGGATGCGCTGAAAACGGTCGATGTCGGCGACTCGTTGACCGCCGCAGTGGCTTTGACGAGGCCGGCTTGCAGGCGCGTGATGATGGTTGGGTGCTTGTCAGCGAAGGCAGACGTCGCGGCGAGGCCGGCTTGCGGCAGGGAATTGGCGGATTTGGTGATCTCACGCCAGAGTTGCTGCACGTCCATGACGCGCCGCACCGTGTTGACCGTCAGGGCGCCGCGGGCGATGGCGGCGCTCGCGGCGGGCTCCGGCACCACAGCGGCATCGATGCGGCCCGCGAGAAGAAGCTGCATGGCTTCGATCGGCGTGCCGGTCGTCTCGACGGTGAGATCCGCGCCGGCCTTCATCGCGTTGGCCATCAGGAGCCGGCGGAAGATGAACTCGGGCGTGTCGTTGCGGAACGGCACCGCGACCTTCTTGCCGCGCAGCGCCGCGATGCTCGTCAGGCTCGCGTCACGCGCGATGACATAGAGGAGCCCGTCGGTCATCACGTTGACCAGCCGCACGCCGAGCCCACGATTGTAGAGGTTGGCTGCGACCTGCGTCGGCACGATGACCAATTGCATGGAGCCTGAGGTGAGGCCGGCGCGCATCTCGTCGGGGTTGCGCCATGCCTTGAAGGTGAGCTTGTCGGCGATGCCGTCGAGCAGCCCCGAGGAGATGGCGTACGCGAGTGTGATCGAGGGGCCGGCAGGCGGTCCCCACAGCGTCAGCTCCGGGAGGCGTTCGTGGGCTTTATTTTCTTGCGCGCGCGCACCGAGAATGCTCGCTGTGCCGACAAGCGGCGCAGCGAGGCTGCCTGCAAGCAGATGGCAGATCTCGCGGCGCGACTGTCTTTTCTCGTTCATACTTTTTCGCCTGCGTTCGGGCGTCAGAACCGTGTCTTGGCGCCGATGATGAAGGCGCGGCCGTCCCCCGGAAGGAAGGCGGCTTGGCCCACGACCGCTTGATCGACGATCAGCGTTGATGACGCGTAGACCTCGTCGAACACGTTGCGCACTTCGCCGTAGAGCATGATGGTGTCGGTCAACTGGTACGACGCACGCGCGTTGACGACCGTGAAGGGGTCCGCATAGAGCGTGTTCGCGTTGTCGACGGGTGTCTTGTCAGGGCGCCAATTCACCTCGACTTCGGCGTAGAGGGCAGGGGTGAAAGCGTATCCTAGCGCGGCAACGATCGTGTGGCGAGGAGCACCTGCCAGGCGGTTATTGCCGTGTACGGGATCACCGTCGAAGCGGAAGTCCTGGAACGTGTAGGCGAGGCGGCCGCTCAGGCGATCGGTGAGCTTTGCCGACACGCCGAACTCGATGCCGAAATGCGTGGTCTTGTCCGCATTGACCGAGCCGAGCGAGACGCCGGACGAATCACGCAGGTTGAGCAGCTCGTTGTCGACCCAGGAGTAGTAGGCGACGGCATTCCAGGCGATCCCGCCGTTGCGGCCGCGCCATCCCGCTTCGATCGTCGTTGCAGTCTGCGCGTCGAGGGCGGGCGTCGCGAAGGCTTCGGCAGGGAAGGCTGGATTGCCCGGCTGAGGGCGGCCCGGCGAGCTGTTCGGCGTGCCATTGATGGTGGCGAGCAGATCGTCGTGCGTGGGCGGTTCGAAGCTGCGGCTGACAGCGGCGAAGAGATTGTTGCGCGGGCTCAGCTCGTAGAGCAGACCGAGGCTCGGGCTCCAGCCGGAGTAGCGGTGCGTGTAGCTGTTGTCGGTGGCGACGACGGCGCCGTTCGGCAATGCGACGGTGGGATTGGTCGGATTGTAGGCCGACGTGGGGCGGGTCGCAGCCGCGTAGACATCGTCATTGATCCGGCTCGCGTGCGCGTAGGAGATCGACGGCGAGATCGTGACGCTCCGGCCGACCGGCACGTTGAGGCCCGCATAGAGCGACAGCGTGCTCGACTCGAGGTCGTTCTCGCCGAACAGCGCGCCCTGCCTGCCAGACTGATTGAGATGATAGGTGCGGTCGGCGGTCCCCCAGGCATACTGCGCAGTGAGTTCGAACAGCGGCAACGCGCGGCTCTTGTCCGGTGCGTATGCATACCGCGCGACGCCCGTCAGATCGCCGCCCGTCGTCGAGCGGATGCCGCCCGCGATGGGGAAGCGGAACATGTCATCGGTGTGTGTGTAACCGATCAGCACATCGACAACATGAGCGCCGAAAGTTGCGGTCGTGCGCGAGCCGACGCGGAACTGCTCCGATTCGCGCCGCGGCCGGTCACGCACGACGTTCGGGCCGGGATTGGTCGGGTTTCCGCCAACGACGACCGGGCCGCGATGCACCTGCCGCGGATCGGCCTCCATCGCCGCCTTGGTGAGCGGGCCGGCCACATCGAATCCGAGGTTCGTGTAGCCGAGGAAGAGGCGCGTCGTGATGTTGTCGCTGATACGGATGCCGGAGTTGAGGCCGATGTTGGTGCGCTCCGACGCGTTGTAGTCGCGGAAGCCGTCACGGTGCGATGTGCTGAACTGGATGAGCCCGTCGAGGTCACCTTGCCGCGCGCCGGCCTGTCCCGTTGCGGTGATCTGGCCGAAGCTGCCGCCTTCGAGGCCAAGGACGACGCCGGGTGCCGTCGATCCCGTCGGCGATACGAAATTGATTGCGCCGCCGAGGACGGTGGCGCCGAGCCGGTTGGCCGTGTAGCCGCGGTAGACCTCGATGAACTCGGCCTGGCGCGGATCGGCAAGACCGACGATGTAGGAGCCGTCGGCGCGATTGATCGGCAAACCGTCCTGCAGCACGAGTATCCCGCGTTCGACTGGATTTTGCTGAAGGCCGGATCCGCGGATCTGGATGCGTGGCTGGTCGTTGCCGCCGAAGAAGCTCTGCACGACGACGCCCGGGACCGAGGCCAGCGTATCCGCGATCGTCACGTTGGCCTTGCCCGCGAGGTCTTCCGCGTCGACGACGGCTGTGCCGCCGGGCAGCGCGTCGACGCGTGTCCGTGCCGTGTCGATAGCCCTTTCGGTTGGTGCGGCAGTTGCGATCGGCGGAGCGGGCTGCGGTGTGGCGGCGCGCTGAGATGATTTTGCGCGTGCCTTGGTGTTGGCGGGGCGCGAGGCTTGCTTGGGCGCTTCGACAACGATCGGCGGCAACGCAACCGGCGCGCCCGGTGCCGCCGATTGTGCAGATGCGGGCAGCGCTTGGCCGATCGCTGCGGTCAGGCCGATGCCTGTGGCCAGCGCGGTACGCCGCCAGGAGATGGCCGACGATCTGTGCTGCGCGTCCCCGTTGCCGTTTCGTGACATAGCAAAGCTCCCTGCGGAGCGCGCAACGCGGGCCCCGTTCTCTCCCCTCGTCTAGTATTGTTGATTCCTACAGTAAGGTTTGTGGGCGCGACTTGCGCGTGATCAATTCGCCCCGCGGCATGCCCGCCACGCGTGCCCTTGCGGGCACAGTTGCGCGTGCGGCATGTTCGCTCATCTGCGCGGATCGTGCGGCGGTGAGCTGGGGCCCGATCGCCCGCTCGACACATTCTTAGAATGATGCGAACGCCGCGACGGCCTGCAACGCCGATAAATTGGAGCCTCTCTACGGCAGCTCGCCGCCCTACTTGGCGAGTTCGCCGATCCTGGCCTGAGCCGCGGCAA
>CAZKZT010000137.1:0-9421 GCA_964557265.1 uncultured Hyphomicrobium sp. | reverse complement strand
GCGGCGACGGCGCTGCCGAAGGCTTCGAAGAGCGCGCGGTTGATCGGGTTGCGCTGCGGGTCGTATTCGGCGTGCCATTGGACGCCGAGCGCGAAGCCCGGCGCGTCGGCGATCCGGATTGCCTCGACAGTACCGTCCTCGGCCAACCCTTCGATGATGATCCGTTCGCCGGGCTCGAGGACGCCCTGGCCGTGCAGCGAATTCACGCGGATCGTTTCACGCCCGAGCAGCTTCGCGAATGCGCCATCCGGAACGAGGCGCACGTCGTGGCGATCGGCGAATACGACCATCGGATCGGGATGCGGCTCGCCGTTCGGGAGCCTTGGCATGCGGTGATTCATGCGGCTCGGCAGCTCGCGGATTTCCGGATGCAGTGTGCCGCCGAATGCGACGTTCATCTCCTGCAAGCCGCGACAGATGCCGAAGATCGGCTTGCCGCGCGCTACGCAGCCGTCGATCAGCCCGAGCGCGATAGAGTCGCGCTGTTCGTCGTAGGGCTCGTAGCTCGGATGCGGTTCGGCGCCGTAGCGGGTGGGATGGACGTTGGCGCGGCCACCCGTCAGCATGATGCCATCGACGAGGTCGAGCAGCGCTGCGACGTCAGTGACGTCCATGCTCGGGATGATCAACGGCATCGCGCCTGTGACATCGGCGATCGCGCGCAGGCTGCGCTCGCCTGTCATCTGCACGGGGAAGCGGTTCTCGGCCTTGAAGGCGTTGGCCGTGACCCCGATTACAGGCTTCCTCATCGGTGCGCCCTCACTTCCCCTGCCGTATATCGCGGAAGGCTTCGTCGAGACGCCGGAGGGCCTCCTCGAGGATCGGGCGCGGCGTCGCGAAATTGAAGCGCAGCCACGAAGCGCCGCCGGGCCCGAATTGCTCGCCTGGGCTCGCGAAGATGCGTGCGTCGCCTTTGACCCGCGATGAAACTTCAGCCGGCGAGAGCCCGGTGCCGGAAAAATCCACCCATGCGAGATAGGTCGCGTCGAGCCGCATCGAACGGGCGCCCGGCGCGGCGGCTTCGATGCGTGCGTCGAGGATATCGCGATTGCGGGAGAGGTAGGGGAGGAGGGCATCGAGCCATGCGTCGCCTGTGCGCCAGGCGGCCTCGGTCGCGATCATGCTGAAGCTTGGCTGGGAACCGATGCCGCTGGCCTGGGCGCGGGCGTCGATCTTGCGCTTGATTTCCGGGTTCGAAGCGACCGTGGCGCCGACATGCGTGCCGGCCAGATTGAAGGTCTTGGTCGCGGCGTAGGACGAGACGAGGCGATCGGCAACTTCCGGTGCCGCTGTGATCGTCGGGGTGTGGCGTGCTCCGCCGAGCATCAGGTCGCAGTGGATTTCGTCGGAGCACAGGATCAGGTCGCGCTCGATGCACAGCGCGGCGAGGGCGCGGATCTCGTCAGGCGTCCAGGCGGTGCCGCCGGGATTGTGCGGGTTGCAGAAGAAGACGACCTTCGTGCGTGGCGTCAGCTTGGCGCGCAGCGCGTCGAGGTCCATCACGTAGCGGCCGTTGTCCTGGCCGAGCTCGACGTCGAGGATGCGTCGGTCGTTGGCGGTGATGATGCGGCGGAAGGCATGATAGGCGGGCGGGAAGAGGACCACCTCGTCGCCGGGATCGCTCAACGCCTGAAGGACGAGGCCGAGCCCGGAAACGATACCGGGTGTTGGCGTGACCCAGGCGGGATCAAGCGTGAGTTGGTGGCGCCGGACGAGCCAGCCGCACAACGCCTCCGCCCAGCTTCCGGTGTCGGCGTAGTAGCCGTGCACGCCGCGGTCGATCACTTCCTGCAGGGCGGCGGTGACGCCGGGCGGTGCGGCGAAGTCCATGTCGGCGACCCACATCGGGATCGCGTCCGGCGCGGTGATGCCGGAGAGTTTCGCCATGTTATCCCACTTCGAGGCGTGCGTGCCGCGGCGCTCGATAACGCGATCGAAATCAAACATAGACTGATATTCCCCGATAGTGCCTGAAGGTGGGAAGATTTGCCCATAAATGGACGGCGCTGAGCATGTGGTCAAGCGAACGCCGTGCGCCGCTGCCCTGCCATGCGATGGATAGGGTCCGGTACGCCACTTAACACCGATCTGTCGGCTGTCACAACGTCTCGAACAGGCGTCCAAAGCCCGGTTTGCGGTCGGTGATCCCGCAGGTCCTCAACGCGTGCCAGCATGTTGCGGTGTTGATCGCGATGACGGGTTTGCCGAGCCATAGTTCAGCCGCCGCGGCGAGACGGATCATCGAGAGGTTGGTGCCGACCTGGACGATGGCGTCGACGTCGTCACCGTCGAGGCTGCGGATCGCGTCACGGCATGTGGCAGTGGTGATTTCCGCGATACCTGTCCAGGAGCGGGCTTGCAGCGCCGTGTCGCGGACGACCGTCAGTCCGACGTCTTCGAAGTAGCGCTTCACCTCCGCGTTCATGACCGGCCAGTAGGGCGTCAGCACGGCAATCCGCCGGATGCCGCCGAGCGCGGTGATTGCGGCATGCGTGGCCTGACTTCCGGTCGTGACGGGGAGGCCGGTTTCCTCGGTGATGCGCTTCGAGAATGTTTCGGCGCCCTTGGCGCCGCCGAAGAACGACAGCGCCGAGATGCCCATCACGAGGGAGTCGGGCTCGCATGTCATGACGCTGCGGATCGCGTCCATGACGTTGCTGCCGATCGTGTCGATGCCCGCCTTGAAAGACTCGTTGCTCAGCGCTTTCACGTTGGGCGTGAAGATGCGGCTGTAGTGGAACGTGACGCCGGGCGGGCGCAGGTCGTCGAAGTCGGGCTGGACGATCGTGTTGGTCGAGGGCGCCATCACGCCGAATTTACCGCGCCAGCCGAGAGCGTCAGGCATCACTGTTTCCTTTGTCGTGTGCATCGTCGGGTCATCATGGCGCGATGGCGGGGGCGCGTCCACCTGTGGCGTCAGCGATCACGCTGGGTTGTCACGCGGGGTTTGCGGCCGTAGCTTCGGCTGCGACTTTCTCCTTTGGCTGTGCCCCATGAGGTTCCCATGCAAACGCGCAAGCTCGGTCCCCTCGATATCGCGCCGCTCGTCTTCGGCGGCAATGTGTTCGGCTGGACGGTGGACGAGAAGGGCTCGTTCGCGTTGCTCGATGCCTTCCTCGATGCCGGCTTCAACTGCGTCGACACCGCCGACATGTACTCGCGGTGGAAGCCCGGCAATTCCGGCGGCGAGAGCGAAACCATTATCGGCAAGTGGTTCAAGGCGCGCGGCAACCGCAGCAAGGTCATCCTCGCGACCAAGTGCGGGATGGAAATGGCGCCGGACAAGAAGGGCCTATCGAAAGCGTACGTCATGCGCGCGGTCGAGGACTCACTGAAGCGCCTGCAGACCGACGTGATCGATCTCTATCAGTCACACCGCGACGATCCCGAGACGCCGCTCGAGGAAACGATGGAGGCGCACGCGGCGCTGGTCAAAGCCGGCAAGGTTCGCGTCGTCGGTGCGTCGAACTACAGCGCGGACCGGCTGAAGGAAGCGCTTGCGGCGAGCGCGAAAGCGGGCATTCCCCGCTACGACACGCTGCAGCCGCTCTACAACCTCTGCGACCGCGCCGAGTTCGAGGGGGCGCTGCAGGATCTCTGTGTTGCGGAGAAGATCGCGGTCATCCCGTTCTATTCGCTGGCGAGCGGCTTTCTCACCGGCAAGTACCGCTCGGAAGCCGATCTCGAAGGGAAAGCGCGCGGGGGCGGTGTCAAGAAGTACGTCAACGCGCGCGGTTTCGGCATCGTGAAGGCGCTCGACGACGTGGCGGCGAGGCACGGTGCGACACCGGCCCAGGTGGCACTGGCATGGCTGCTCGCGCAGCCCGCGATCGCGGCGCCGATCGCCAGCGCGACGACGCCGGCGCAGCTCGCCGAGATTCTGAAATCGACGGAGCTGAAGCTCGGCGCCGATGATCTCGCGGCGTTGAACAAGGCGAGTGCGTAGCGGCTCTATTCAGCAGCACGCACGAGCCACGCAGACAGTACCGCTGCGGCGTCGAGGAAATCGTCGATCTCCATGGCCTCATGCGGGTTGTGGCTGCCGTTGGCGTTGCGCACGAAGAGCATGCACGACGGTACGCCGGCACTGGTGAAGGTCGCGGTGTCGTGCGAGGCCGGGCTCGCGAGCGGCATGGTCGCGATGTCGAGACGGGTGGCGGCGTTGGTGAGTTCGCGCATGAGTGCGGGATCGGATGGTGCGACGTCCGCACTCGCGCGCTTGCCGAGATCGATGCGTACGCCGCGCTTCTGCTCGATGTCGCGAGCGAGCGCGATCACCTCGGCTTCGAGTTCGGCGAGGTGCGCGCGATCGTAGGCACGCACGTCGAGGCTCAGCGTCGCGAGGCCGGCGACCTTGGTCAGGGCGTGCTCGCTGGGATCGGTGAAGCAGCGCCCGATCGTGAATGCCATCGGGCGCTTGGCCGCGTCCGCCGCCTTCCAGATTTCATCGAGACCGAGGGCGAAGTCGCTCGCAGCGAGCACGGCGTCGTGGCGGAAGCGGCGCGGCAGACCGACGTGCGCCCATTCGCCGTGGATGGTGATCTCGGGATAGCGGAAGTTGCCGGGCACGCCGGTGCCGATGGCCATCGATAGGCCGGCTTCGACGAGCTGCGGCGCCTGTTCGATGTGGACCTCGACCCAGGCGGCGATGTCCTCGGCCTTGAGCGCGGCTTTACCTGCGCGCACCGCGTCGACGTCAGCGCCGCATTCCGCCATGTGCGCGGCGAGCGGGCGGCCGTTGTCGACGCGGCGGGCATCCAGCGCGCCGTCGGGGAGCACGCCGAAGGCTGAGCGGCTGCCGATGTAGGAGACCTCGAACCAGACGCTTTCCTCGGCGCGCACGGCCATCGTCGTCACGTCGCAGGCGGGTGTGAGGCCGAGCGCGGCGAGCGCGCGCGTCGCGACCAGGCCCGCGATGACACCCGCGGCGCCATCGAAGTTGCCGCCGTTGGCGACGGAATCGAGATGCGAGCCCATCATGATGCGCGGCCGCTGCCGGTTGCGGCCGGGCAGCGTCATGTAGAGGTTGGCGGCGTGATCGCGCCGCTGCTCGAGATCCATGGTGGCGGCGTGCGCGCCAATGATGCGGTACGCGAACTGCTCGCCCGCGCCGTAGGTGTCGCGTGTCACGCCCGGCCCCGTTGCGTCGAGGCTACCAGCACGCAGGGTGTCGAACAGTGCCGTGACTTCCGCCTTTTGCGCGCGGACAGCGGCAAGAATGTCGGCATCGGATGGAGGCACGGGCATCTCCTCGGCGAGAGACAGGGGCGAACGCCTCCTGTACAAAACGGGAAACGATAACATACGTGAGGATCGCACGATGGCGGGCCGGAGGGAGAGCAGCGAGGCGATCGGCCGCGCCCAGAACGTGGTCGACGCGGTGCGCGCCGCCGCCGACAGGATCGAGGCGGGACGCGCGTTACCGCCCGATGTCGTTGCGGCGTTGCACGACGCGCGGCTGTTCCGGCTGATGCTGCCGCGCGAGATCGGCGGTGATGCCGCCCATCTGAAAACGCTTGCGCAGGTGATCGAGATCATCGCCGAGGCCGATGCCAGCACGGCGTGGTGTCTCGGGCAGGCGGCGGGATGCGCGATGTCGGCGGCGTACCTGAAGCCCGAGGCGATGCGGCGGTTGTTCGGCCCGCCGGATGCGGTGCTCGCGTGGGGCGCCGGCATCGCGGGGCGTGCGGTTATGGTCGAGGGCGGCTATCGCGTCACGGGGACGTGGATGTTCGCGAGCGGATGCGCGAACGCGACGCTGCTCGGCGGACATTCATTTGTCTTCAATGCCGATGGATCGCCCTGTCGCCGCGCCGATGGCAGCCACCTCGACCGCACCGCGCTGTTCCCGCTGTCGAAGGCGAAGATAGAGGGTGTGTGGAACACCATCGGTCTGCGCGGAACGGCGAGCTACACCTACGCGGTCGAGGATCTGTTCGTGCCCGCGGACGAGGCTGTCGATCGCGACCGGGACAGCGAGCGCACCGCCGACGATGATGTGTACCTCTTTCCGACGACGCTTGCCTACGCGACGGCGTTCAGCGCGCTCATGCTCGGGATCGCGAACGGCATGGTCAAGGATCTGACGGTGCTGGCGGCGACGAAAACAGCACGCGGCGCGGCATCGTCGCTCATGGAAAGCCCGGTGTTTCAGAGCCAGCTTGCGGTGCTCAATGCGCGCGTGCGGTCGTTGCGCGCCTACCTGCACACGACGCTCGATGAGGTCTGGGATAAGGCTGTCGCGGCGCGCGATGTGGCGCTGATCGAGCGCGCCAACCTGAAACTCGCCAGCACCTACGTCATCAATGAGGGCGTCGACATTGCGACCGCGGCCTATCGTGCGGCGGGAAATACGGCGATCTTCGAGGCGCAACCGTTCGAGCGGCGGCTGCGCGATGCGAATGCAGCATCGCAGCAGCTCCAGGGGCGGCCGGCGAACTTCGTCACCATCGGCCGCGTCATGCTCGGCCTGCCGCCCGATACGCCGATCGTGCTCGGGTAGCGGCGATCACACACCCGCGGCGTTGTAGCCACGGCCGCCATCGCCGAGGGCCTCGTAGCCGTCCCCGGTGACGAGGATCGTGTCTTCGAGCTTCACGAAGCCGCGCTTGGG
Organism: uncultured Hyphomicrobium sp.; assembly: GCA_964557265.1. GTDB lineage: Bacteria > Pseudomonadota > Alphaproteobacteria > Rhizobiales > Hyphomicrobiaceae. The sequence goes on along the minus strand of CAZKZT010000137.1, from coordinate 2,808 downwards.
ATGTGCCATCGTCGTCTCGATCGAGATCACATAACCGGCTTCGAGCGGGCGCGTTTTGTCGTAGCCCTCGTAGGACATGCGCGGGTGATCCTGCAGGCGCGGTGCCTCGTGGGTGACGAGGCCCATGCCGTGCGCCATGAAGTGCGTATATTTCTTGTGCGGCGAAGCATCGAGCATCCGGTCGGCGATGTCGGCGATGTCACCGCCGCGGGCACCGGCACGGATCGGCTTGCGCACCGCCTGCTGCACTTCATCGACCCACGCGAGCAGGTCCTCGTACTCGGCATCGACCTTGCCGCCGACCACGCCCATGCGGCAAAGGTCGCCGATGTAGCCTTTGTAGTTGCCGCCCGAGTCGATCGAGATGATGTCGCCCGGATTGAGCGTTTGCTCGGAGGGCGCGCGGTTGAGGCTCGTGCCGACCGTCATCAGGCAATAGTCGAAGATGAGGCCGCGGTTGACCTCCTCGCGGCGCAGCGCTTCGACCACTTCGAGCTTGGTGGCGCCGGGACGGCAGTGGTTCTTGAACGTGGTCATCATGGAATCGACGACGCGCTCGGAGGCTTCGCGCAGATAACCGATCTCCTCCGGCGTCTTTTTGGCGCGGAGCCGCTCGAGCGGGAACACGGCATCGACCAGCTCGACGTTCGAGACGCCGCGCCGCAGCACGGCCTCGCCATCAGCAGGGAGGAAGGCGGACTCGACGCCGATGCGGCGCACGGGGCCGAGCTTCGCGATGTGCTCGGCCACTTCGCTCATGGTGGCTTTGGTGCCGGTGGTGCCGAGCTTCAGCGTCGGCTGCCAGAACTTGCCGAGCTCGCGCTCGAAATTCTCCATCGCGCAGCCGACGTAGGCGGCGTTCTCGGGCTTGCCCTTCTGATAGACGATGGCGGGCAGGTAACGCGTCGTGCCGGCCGCTTCCATCGTGTCGAAGAAGAAGAAGCGATAGCCGCCGAGCAGGTACTGGACGTTGTGCTTCGATGTTGCGACCAGCACGTCGATGCCGGCGTCGTCCATCAGCTTGTCGAGATGCTTGGTATCGAAGGGAATGGGCTTCCTGGTCTCGGCAGCGGCGACGGCCATGAGCGAATCTCCGGAACTCGGTTTCCAACCTTGATGTCTGTCCGGTTCGGTTGCGCGACCGCCCGGCGCTTTCGAGCCGACTATAGCGCTTTCGTGAGCGCGGCGGCCACTGCTTTGAGGCGGTCAGAGCTTGGTGAGCCAGCCGCGATAATGAATGACGGTGCCGATCAGCGGCAGTGCGATCGGGACATCGAAATGGAAGCGGCCGTCGTCGTCCTGCCGTTCCCGCGCGATGCCGCGCGGAGCGAGTGCCAGCGGCAGCGGAATGCGGAAGCAACTCCAGCCGACGATGTGCATGGCGAGCCCCTGCGCGTCCGAGGGAAGGGCGAAGCGGAAACGCAGCGGACCGAAGCGTTCGACGAGGTCGCCATTGTGCGCGCTCAGGTGGCTGGTGAAGCTCGTGGCTCCGAACGTGCGGGTCCAGCTCTCGACGCCGTCGCGCTCGACGAAGGCGACGTGAAGGGGATGCGGCCCAGCGGGAGGGAAGCCCATGACCGAGGCAACGAGGCGCGCGAGCAAGCCGGTTCCACGTTCGACGATCGCCTCGCCGGTGGCGCCGGCGTCGCCGCAGACGGCGTGCATGGTGCGGACGGCGTGAGGCAGTGCGGCGAAGCGTTCGCCCATGACGCGAGCGTAGAGTGGCAGTGGAAGCTGACGCTCGGTGATCGCGTGGCGAATGGCGAGCTTTGCGAACAAGGGCTCGAAGGCGTCGAGGTCGAGCATCGATCCGGCGTCTCTGGCACCGGGCGCGATCGTCCGTGCAGCGGCGGCTTCGGCGAGCAGCACTGCGGCGAGCGTTGGAATGTCGGGGCCGTCGCCATTGTCGGCGATGAGCGTCCATCGGCGTTCGACGAAGGTTTCGCCCGCTGTGCCCTTGAGGCGCACCACCATCGCGGAACGTCCGTCGCTGAGCCATCGGCTCGGCCGCTGCAGTGGTTGGAGGAGTGGTGCGAGCCGCGTGAGGCCGGTCAACGACAGCCAGCGCACGGGCCAGCTCAGCAGCCACAATCCGAGCGTTTGCAGTGCCGACTCCGTACCGGCGCGAAACGTCACCGCGGGGCGGCCGGGCAGTGCGGCGGGCAGCAGGTTGTGATCCGGGACGTCGGCGATGGCGACCCAGCGGCGGCGGAGATCGCGTGCGCCCGCGACGCGGAATGTCTCGCGGCGGAGTTCCTGCCAACCCCAGCCCGTCGTCCATCGCCGTCCGCGCCACAGACGCACCGGGCGGCCGACGTAGCTGAGGATTGCGCTTGCGATCGAACGGCCGGCGGTGGCGTGGTTCGATGCGCTGATCGCGATGTCGACGGCGTGCACCGCGTCGAGATCATCAGCGATGCGGCGTGCGGCGGCGCCCGAGAGGGCCGGCACACTCGATGCGCCGGAGACGACAGCGACACCGGCAGCGCGCGCCTCTGGGTCGAGTGCGCCGATACCGGTGACGAAGGCACGTGCGTCGGCGAGATCGACGTAGGCGACGCCGGCGGCGATGCACGCGCGCGGCACGCGATCGTCGCTGGCCTGAAATGGCCCCGCCGCATCGACTACGACATGAGGCCGATGGGCGGCGAGGATCGGTGCGAGATCACCGTCACGGTCGGCAACGAGCGGCGTGGTGCCGGGATGCGTGGTGCAGAACGCGTCGGCTTTGGCGAAGCTGCGGCCGGCGACCAGCACGTCGTGGTCCCGCGCCGCGAGCTGGCGCGACAGGCGGGCGCCGAAGCCGCC
>CAZKZT010000136.1:3957-9533 GCA_964557265.1 uncultured Hyphomicrobium sp. | reverse complement strand
AGAGTCCGTTACTCTAGAGCGCGTCAGCCTTTGGCGGAATCACCGCCGTCGAGCAAGCGCGCTCCAAGTCTTTGATTAAGAGTCTGATTCACGCTCTCGATGGAAGCTCAAGCGCTTCCATCTCGACCGATCAGGCTCTAGTCGCGACTTGCCTCGCCCTTATCGTCTTCCTCGTCTTCCGGCAAGTCGAGCGCCAGTTCCTCTTGCGCCGCATCGGCATCGTCTTCGAGCGGCAGCTCGTCCGGCATCAGGGCGGCAACGTCGGTCGGCTCCGGCACCTTGAAGTCCGGCGGCAGGTTGGCATCGAGCAGGCCCGCCCCCTTCAGCTCCTGCAATCCCGGCAGATCCTTCACCGTATCGAGATTGAAGTGGGCGAGGAAATTCTCCGTTGTCCCGTAGGTGATCGGCTTGCCCGGCGCACGGCGGCGGCCGCGCGGGCGCACCCATCCCGTCTCAAGCAGCACATCGAGCGTGCCCTTGGACGTCTGGACACCGCGGATTTCCTCGATCTCGGCACGCGTGACAGGCTGATGGTAGGCGATGATCGCCAGCGTTTCGAGCGCCGCCTTGGAAAGCTTGCGCTCCTCGGTTGCGTGTTTCTCGAGCAGGAACGAGAGATCGTCGGCGGTGCGGAACGCCCACTTTCCCGCGACGCGCACGAGGTTGATGCCGCGAGACGCGTAGAAGCCCTGCAGCTCAGTCAACAACGCCGCCACGTCGTCACCCGCCGCGAGATGACTGGCGAGGTGTTGGACGTCGAGCGGTTCCGACGCGGCAAACAAAAGTGCTTCGAGCACGCGCAGTTTCTCGCGCCGGTCGGCCGAGGGCAGCGCCGCGATGTTGTCGGGCAGCGGGCGCAGCGGCGGGCCGGTGCGCTCCGCTGCGGGCGGGCGCGTCACGGGCTCATCACCCGTCGCATCGGACTTCTCTTTACTCGTCATCTCACCGCCGTCTGCGATACTCAGTTTGGGTGGAACCCTCATTTACCCCCCTCGCATCGTAGAGCATCGCGCGCCACAAAGCGCACGAACACCGCATCAGCCGACCCGTTCCCATTCGGCGCCGGCCTCCTTGCGTCGTAGATAGATCGGCGCGAACGGTCCCGCCTGCCTGATCTCGATTTTACCTTCACGAGCCATTTCGAGCGTCGCACCAAACGAACTTGCGAGCGCCGTTCGGCCGAGCTCCGGCCCCGGCAGGTATTGCTCGAGGAAAAAATCGAGCTGCAGCCACGATCCGGTCGACCGCCCCAGAAGCGTTTCAAGCCGCTGCCGCGCGTCCTTGATCGACCACACGGTCCGCCGCTTGACGACGTGGGCGCGCTTGACGGTGGTGCGCAGACGCTGATCGGCGTAGGCCTTCAGAAGATCGTAGATCTCGGCGGTGTGCTCGCGCGTGCGGATCGTCTTGACGCCCTCCGGCATCCCACGCGGAAAAACATCCCGGCCGAGCCGTTTGCGTGTGAGCAGCTGCGCCGCCGCATTGCGCATCGCTTCGAGCCGCATCAGGCGGAACGCTAGGCGCGCTGCCAACTCCTCGCCCGATGGACCATCGTCCGTCGCCTCGCGCGGCAGCAGCAGCCGCGATTTCAGGAACGCGAGCCAAGCCGCCATGACGAGGTAGTCGGCGGCGACTTCCAATCGGAGGCGCTGCGCTTCCTGGATGTAAACGAGGTATTGATTGACGAGCGCGCTCACCGAGATGCGCGCCATATCCACCTTCTGGATCCGCGCCAGCGCCAGCAGCAGATCGAGCGGACCTTCAAAGCCGTCGAGATCGACGATGAACGCTTCGCCCGGCGCAACCTCGTCGGTGCGCTCGTCGGTTTCGCCCCAGTGCTCGGGGGCGGCGCTCGTTTCGCCAGCGGCGCTCATCATGTCGCCCAGTTGACGCCGCCCGCTGCAGGCCGGCTTTTCCAGTCCTTATCCACAGGGACCATAACCTGATTCACACGGCCACGGACAGAACGCGCGCGATCGCCGCCTCGGCGAGCTGTGGCTCGAAGGGCTCACGCCGTTGCAGGACGGCCATAGCCGTCTCGAAGCGGGCCAGCGGACGGCCCTCCAGCTCCGGGCACGCTGCTGCGACTGCGCTCATCTCCTCCATGTTGCCGTTGCAATGAAGGACGACATCACTTCCCGCCGCCAGCACCGCGGCGGCCCGTTCGCCGAAGGTGCCGCCGAGCGCCTTCATGCTGACGTCATCGCTCATCAGCAGGCCGTCGAAGCCGATGTCCGACCGCATCAGTTCCGTGACAACCGATGAGGTGCTGGCCGGCTTGTCAGCATCGATCGACGTGAACAGAACGTGCGCGGTCATCGCGGCGGGCAGATGCGCCAGCGCGCGGAAGGGCATGAAGTCGGTCGCTTCGAGCTCGGCGCGCGGCGTGTTGACGACGGGCAGCGCATGGTGGCTGTCCGCCGTCGCGCGGCCATGCCCGGGGATGTGTTTGATCACGGGCACCACACCGCCCGCCATCAGGCCCGCAGCGACGGCGCCGCCCAGTGCCACCACCTGCTCGATCGTCGTCCCGTAGGCACGATTGCCGATGACATCGTGAGCACCGGCGACAGGGAGATCGAGGACCGGCGCGCAGTTGGTGTTGATACCCAGCGCGCGCAGATCCTCGGCCGTCTGGCGCGCGGCGAGTGCCGCGAGGCGGCACGCCTCCTCCGGATCAGCGGCATAGAGCCCGCCATAGGCGGCCGCGTTCGGCAACGTCCGTCCCAGCGGCGGGCGCAGGCGCTGCACACGGCCGCCTTCCTGATCGATCAGCACGAGCGCACGTTCGCTGCCGATCGCGTTCAGGCTGTCGTCGACGAGCCGCTTGATCTGATCGTGGGCGATGCAATTGCGGGCGAACAGGATGATGCCCGCCGGGCGCGTCTCGCGGAGGAAGGCACGCTCGCTGTCCTGCAGATCCGGGCCGGCGAGGCCAGTGATGAAGGCGCTCGGCATGAGGGCTCCTCAACTTTCGATTTTGACAACGGACATCGTCAGGCAAGAGCGGCCCGAAAACAGAAGGCCTGCGGCACGCGCTGTGCAGCAGGCCTGATATCAGCTCCAACGCAGGTCACGCGTCAGTAGGCCATGATCCAGCAGCCGGTGTAGCCCGCCGTCTTGAGCTGGCCGCACACATTGTTTGCAGCTTCGCGCGAGCTCGGCGGCCCGACAACGGCGCGGAACCATACGCCCTTCTCACCGAGATTGACCTCGCGCACGTCGGGCGTGCGTCCCTGGAGGACACTCGAATACTTCTGCTGCATGTCGGCGAACGACTTCAGCGCATCCATATGGCTCTTACGCGACGACAACACCGCAACATAGCCGGACGAACCGGTCGCAGACGGCGTCGGCAATGCGGCCTGACGCACGGCCGGGCGGCGCCTCTCCGTCTCGACACGCGGTGCTGGCGCAGCGACGGGCGGCGGGTCGGCAGCAACGGTCGGTGGCGCCGACGCGATGCGGCGCGGTGTAACCGGCGGCGGTGCGGGGCGCGTGTCTTCGGCCACACGAGCCGGCGCGGCAGGCTCCTGCACTTCACGCAGTTGCGGCGGCGGCATCCGTGGCGGCAGCCCCTCGATGACCATCCCCGGAACGCCCGTCATCGGCGGCGGCGCACTCGTCGCGCCGGACGTCGGCGAGATCGAACCGTCGCGATTGACCACCATCGTCGGCACGCGGCGGGTCGCGCCATCGCCCGGACCAGAGTCGCGCTCCGGCGGCGGCTGAATCGATACCGGCACCGGACGCGCCGAGCCGCGCTCATCCGTCAGCCGATTGAGAAACTTCTTGTCGGTATGGGCAATCTGCTTGCCGCCCGCCTCGGTGGGCTGAGCCTTGGCGGGGGCGCTGTCGGCCCTCAAAATCGGCAGCTTGCTGCTGCCGCCCGAGGTCAGAGATTTGTAGCCGTAAGCGAGACCGCCGCCGAGGCCGATCGCGGCCACCAGAGCCCCGATGACGACGATGGCGCGCGGGCCACGCCGCGTCTCGGGCTCCGCCTCATCGGCGTACTCGTCGGCGTAGTACTCGCCCTCTTGGCCCTCATGCCCGAGGGCAGGGGCACCGCCGTACGCCTGCACCGCATCCGGACGGTAGGGGTCGTCATCGTAACCATAGGTGCCGTCGCGGCCGAAATGATCATTCGGTGCAGCATAGCCTTGGGCGGGCGCGAAGCGCGGATCCTGATGCAGCGGATCGACATGCTGGCCGCCGAAGTGGCGGGGATCATGCGCGTCGAATGCGGCGTCGGCCGGATAAGCGCCGTGCGTGGCGTAGCCGCCAGGCGCCGGCTGCGGACGCCCGTAAGCATCGTAGCCTTGGCCGTAGCCCGCGTGCGGCTGACTGCCGAACGCCTGCGGCATGTGGGGTTGGGCGGCGTGGGGCTCGGCGGGGTGAGCGGGAGCCGCGTGCCCGTGCGGCGCGTGACCATGCGCGGTGTGGCCCGGGTAGGCGCTGGCAGCCGGATCACCGTAGGCAGCGTTGCCATACGCGTCCTGACGCGGCGGCTCAAAACGAGGGGCCGCCGGTTGCGCGAACGCCTCGAGGCGCTGCGTCAACCCTTGCGCCTGGCCTTGTTGAGCGTGTGGCTGACCATGCGCTTGGCCGTGTCCCGGCGCTTGATCGGGGCGGAGCGCATTGAAGATGTCGCGCGGTGGCTCGTACGACTGCGGGTAGCCGCCGTGAACGCCATGATGCTGAGTGGTGGACGGGTCGTGCTGATCGGCCTCGGCAGGCGGCTGCCTCAGATGCGGGAACGCACCTTTGGGAAGAATACCATTTTGCCGTGCCATCGAGACACCCCCTTCAGGTTGCCCGCTGTGCCCGAGCCGCCAGAACACCGAATCGCCCGCCCGTATTCGGGCCTCACGCCAGCGTCCGCAATTGGTCGAATCGCAGGTTAGCGCAATTCAGTCGGCGCTTGCACCCCGAGGATCGCGAGGCCCGTCGCGATTACCTGTGCGCAAGCCCCTACCAGCGCGAGGCGCGCCGCGGTGAGGCTCCGATCATCCGCCTGGATAAAACGCAAATGTGGCAAATCATTGCCTCGCGCCCACTGCCCGTGAAATGCGGATGCCAAATCAGAGAGATAGAAGGCGATGCGGTGCGGCTCATGGGCGCGGGCCGCGCCTTCTATCAAACGCGGAAAGAGAGCGATCCGGCGCAGCAGGTCGAGTTCACCATCGTCCGTCAGAAGCGAGGTGTCCGCGCCCGTGACCGTCGGGTCGTCCGGCCCGAGTCCCAGGAACGCGTCGGCCGCGTTGCGATAGACCGAATAGGCTCGTGCGTGCGCGTACTGCACATAGAAGACCGGGTTGTCCTTCGACTTCTCGAGCACCTTGGCGAGGTCGAAGTCCAGCGACGCGTCGTTCTTGCGGTAGAGCATCATGAAGCGAACGGGATCACGGCCGACTTCTTCGACCACCTCACGCAGCGTCACGAAGGTGCCTGCCCGCTTCGACATCTTGACCGGCTCGCCGCCGCGCAGAAGCCGCACCAGCTGGCAGACCTTGATATCGAAATCCGCCGTGCCGCCGGAAACCCCGCCCTTCAGCGGCGCGCAGCCGGTCAGGGTG
>CAZKZT010000136.1:0-3947 GCA_964557265.1 uncultured Hyphomicrobium sp. | reverse complement strand
GCGGCGCTTTCCGGCGGCACGGCGGAAAGCGCCGCAACCGCCGCCTTCATCCGCTTGATGTAGCCGGAGTGATCGGCGCCGAAGACGTTGATGAGGTGCCGGTAGCCGCGCGCGAGCTTGTTGTGGTGATAGGCGATGTCGCCTGCGAAATAGGTGTAGCTGCCATCGGACTTCATCAGCGCGCGGTCGACGTCGTCACCGAAGTCGGTCGACTTGAACAGCGTCTGCTCGCGGTCCTCCCACTCGTCGTCGTCGTGCCCTTTCGGCTTCTCCAGACGGCCTTCGAAGATCAGCCCCTTGGCGCGCAGTTCTGCGATCGTCTGAGCGATCTCGTCCTTGCCGTTCGCTGTCAAAGAGTGCTCGGAGAAGAAGACCTCCTGCCGGATATCGAGCGCGGCAAGGTCCTCCTTGATCATCTTGAGCATCTCGGCGACGGCAAAAGCACGCACGACCGGCAGCCACGCGCTTTCGTCGTTGGACTGCTTGAGCAGCGTGTCACCGTGCGCGGCGGCGAGCGCCGCGCCAACCGGCTTCAGATAGTCACCGGGGTAGAGCCCGGCCGGGATCTCGCCGATATCTTCGCCGAGCGCTTCGCGATAGCGCAGGAACGCCGATCGTGCGAGCACGTCGACCTGGGCACCGGCATCGTTGACATAGTATTCGCGCGTCACGTCATGGCCGATGAACGCGAGCAGGTTCGCCAGGGAGTCACCAAACACGGCGCCGCGGACATGACCGACGTGCATGGGCCCGGTCGGGTTCGCCGACACGTACTCCACGAGCAGCCGCTGATCATTGCCGAGCTTGGAAGCGCCGTAGCGGCTGCCCGCCGCGCGCACCTGCGCAATCACCGCCTGCCACAGCCGCGGCGCGAGCTTGATATTGACGAAGCCCGGCCCCGCCACTTCGACCTTCTCGAAGCCATCGATCCCGGACAACGCCGCGACCAGCCCGTCGGCGATGTCTCGCGGCTTCATGCGCGCGGACTTGGCCAGCACCATCGCGGCGTTCGTCGCCAGGTCGCCATGGCGCGGATCCTTGGTCGGCTCGACCTCGACCGCGCCGATCGCGAGATCGGCCGGCAGGAGACCGTCCTGCTGCAGTTTGGCCAACGCGGCTTCGATATGCGCCTCGACTTGGGCGAGCACGGTCATGACAGTTCCTCGGATCGGGAAGACGCTCCCGCTTGGGGCCGCCCAGCCCGCGAGGCGGCGGCACCTCTTTGCAGCAGGCAGGGCCCGGAAATACAAGCGGGGCCTAATGCAAATCGATCGGCTCGTCAAACAGACGCGCGTATTCGGCGAGGGCGAACCGGTCGGTCATGCCGGCGATGAAGTCCGCGACAAAACGGGCGCGGTCCGCCGCATCGAGATCGGCGATCTCCACGCCGCGTCCGCCGGGAAGGCTCGCAGCGCGCGCCATGTAGCTCGCGAAAAGGTCGGCGACCACCTGCTCGGCCTTACCCATCACCCGCATCACCCGGCTGCTACGGTAAACCCGCTCGAACAGGAACGTACTGAGCCCGTCGAGTTCCTGGCGCCGTTCAGGCGAGAACGCGACGACCGGCGCATCGGCATTACGGATATCGTCAGCGGTGCGCGGGGCGAGCGCGGCGAGGCGCTTGCGGGTTTCGGTGACGACATCATCCACCATCACGGTGATCATGCGCCGGTTGACCTCGTAGAACAGGCGGCGGCCGGGCTCGGGAGCACCGGCGCGCGTGCGGCTTCCCGCGTTCGCGGACGCCAGCGCTTGCGTCACGAAGGTACTGGCCATCGGCGCGCCCGCAAGATCATCGAGCGTCAGCAGGCCGGCACGAAGGCCATCATCGATATCGTGGTTCGTGTAGGCGATGTCGTCGGCAAGGGCGGCGACCTGCGCCTCAGCCGGTGCAAACCTGTCGAGCAACAGCGCGTCGTCGAGTGCGAGTTCCCGGACGAGGCCGAGCAGTTCGGCGCTCGCCTCTCCTGCTTCGTGCCGGGCCCGGGGGCCGATCAGCGGCCCATTGTGCTTGGCCAGCCCTTCGAGCGTCTCGAACGTCAGGTTGAGGCCGTCGAAATGGGCATACTTGCGCTCGAGCCGTGTGACGATGCGCAGGCTGTGCGCGTTGTGATCGAAGCCGCCCCACTCCCGCATCGCACGGTCGAGCGCCCGTTCACCAGCATGTCCGAACGGCGGATGACCGAGGTCGTGGGCCAGCGAGAGCGCTTCCGCAAGGTCTTCGTCTAGTCCCAGCAACCGGGCAATCGCCCGCGCGATCTGGGCGACCTCGAGGGAGTGCGTGAGGCGGGTGCGGAAATGGTCGCCCTCGTGATGCAGGAAGACCTGCGTCTTGTATGTAAGACGGCGAAAGGCGGTCGCGTGCACGATGCGGTCGCGGTCACGCTGGAAGGGGGTGCGCATCGGGCAGGGCGGCTCCGCCAGCGCGCGGCCGCGGCTCTGCATCGCATCGAGCGCCCAAGGCACAACCGGGCGCGCAGACACTGGCCGGGCAACCGCATCGGGCAGCCCTGTCGCCGCATTGTTCTGCCTGTCCGGCTCGGTCATTCCCTGGAATCTCGCATGGCTGCCTATGGCCGGCACCATGATAGCGAGTCGCCCCGGCGTTTGACATAACCTGCGGGCGCCCTATCTAATCTACATGAATCCGCTTAAATATCGCTGCAGCCGGACCAACCGGCGCCGCGCACGCGAGGAGGCCCCAATATGACCATGGTTGAAGATCGGCCCCGGGTCTCGGTCACCGAACGCGCCGCCAGGCGGATTGCCGAAATCATGGAAACCGAGCCGACGGCGCGCGCGCTCCGCGTCAGCGTCGAAGGCGGCGGCTGCTCCGGCTTTCAGTACAAGTTCGACCTCGTCGCGGACCGTGAAGCCGACGACCTCGTGATCGAGCGCGAAGGTGCGGTCGTCGTGATCGACGAAATGTCGGTCGGGTACATGGAAGGGTCTGAGATCGACTTCGTCGACGAACTCATCGGCGCATCATTCAAGATCCAGAATCCGAATGCGACCGCAGCCTGCGGGTGCGGCACCAGCTTCTCGATCTGAGCGCACCCTTCGCGAACTGGCGGCCGAAAAGCCGTCAGCGCATGGTCGTCGGAGCGCCGTAAAACCATCCGAAAATCAGGCCCAGCAGCGCGATCGGCACGATCAGGCCGGTCAACGCGAGGTTGCGCCGGCCCGCTTTCAGCGCCAGCCAGGCGACAATGACGCCGCCGACCGGCATCAGCCACAGCATGACGAACGGGTACTCGAACAGTTCCTCGAACGACGTCCCGCGCCGTACCGGCATCCAGGTCGCCCAGGCGATCGGCTCGACGATGTACAGCGAGATGGCTGTCCACGCGAACAGCACCGTCATCGCGATGACGCTGTTGGCCAACATCAGGAACGTCATGAATGCCGACGGCCGGATGGGTGCACGCAAGCCGTCGTCGTAGTATGAGATCGTCACGGGCGGCCTCGAAGTCTCGATCGTCCGATAACAGAGTGGCCCATCGGGGCCACTGGCAGACGACGGACTCTACTCGACGCGGGTAAACGGCCGGTTACCAGTTTTCCCGCAACGGGCAGACTGGGGATCAGATCAACGCGTCGGCGCCGCGAGGGAGAGCACATGCGCGTTGCAACCTGGAATATTAACGGCGTCAAGGCGCGCATCGAGGGCCTGCTGACGTGGCTTGCCGAGACGCGCCCCGATGTCGCCTGCCTCCAGGAAATCAAGAGTGTCACCGAGGGTTTCCCAGCCGACCGGATCGCCGAAGCCGGCTACCAATGCGTGGTCCACGGGCAGAAAGGTTTCAATGGCGTCGCCATCCTCTCCCGCCTGCCGATCGAGGACGTCGTCCGCAGTTTCCCGGGCGACCCCAATCCCGACCAGTCGCGCTACATCGAAGCGCTGGTGACCGGCGAAGCTGGCATTTGCCGCGTCGGTTGCCTTTACC
>CAZKZT010000135.1:0-9559 GCA_964557265.1 uncultured Hyphomicrobium sp. | reverse complement strand
ATCATCCGCGGCACGTTGATGCCGAAGGCGTTGACCAGCGTCGGGTTCTCGGTGGCGGCGCGCAGGTAGCTGCCGAGCTTGGTCTTCTCGATCATGAACCAGGTCGCGAGGCAGACGACGATCGAGATCAGCACCACCCAACCGCGATACCAGGGCAGGAACATGAAACCGAGGTTGGTGCCGCCGGGCAGCGGATTCGTGTAGGGCAAGCCCGACGAACCGTACTGCTTGCGGAAAAGCCCTTCGAGGATGAGCGCCAGCCCGAATGTCAGCAGCAAGCCGTAAAGATGGTCGAGGTGATAGAGCCTCGAAAGCAGCAGACGCTCCAGAACGATGCCGAACGCACCAACGATGATCGGCACGAGAACGAGCGCGCCCCAATATGGAATGCCGACGTACTGCAACAGCATCCACGCGCCGAACGCACCCATCATGTACTGGGCACCGTGGGCGAAGTTGATGACGTTGAGCATGCCGAAGATGACGGCCAGCCCGAGGCTGAGCAACGCGTAGAAGGCGCCGTTGATCAGGCCGAGCAGAAGCTGGCCGAACAGCGCCTGGGACGAAACACCGAGAAACTGGAAGAGAAAATCGAACATGCGCCGTTCCCGTCCCGAAGCAGGAGAGGCGGCACGCGCGTGCCGCCTCTTGCAGTCATGTGATTACTTCACGAGCGGGCAGCCACCCTCGCTGAGCGGGCGGAAAGCCTCGCTCGCCGGGATCGTCGCGCGGAGTGTGTAGTAATCCCACGCACCCTTGCTCTCCTTCGGCGACTTCACCTCGAACAAGTACATGTCGTGGATCTTGCGGCCGTCGGCGCGAATCGAACCCTTGCCGAACAGCGCGTCATCGGTCGGCGTGGCTTTCATCTTGGCGACGACGGCTGCGCCGTCAGCATCCGACTTCAGCTCGTGCACGGCCTTGAGATAGTGGAAGACGGCCGAGTAGACACCGGCCTGCACCATCGTCGGCTTGTTGCCCTTGTTGTCCTTCTGGAACTCCGCCGCAAATGCGCGATTCGCGTCGGTCTGGTCCCAGTACCAGGCTTCCGTCATGATCAGGCCCTGCGCCGTCTGCAGGCCGAGCGCGTGCACGTCGGTGATGAAGACGAGGAGACCAGCGAGCTTCTGGCCGCCCTGGACGATGCCGAATTCAGCGGCCTGCTTGATCGAGTTGGTGGTGTCGCTACCCGCATTGGCGAGACCGATGATCTTGGCCTTCGACTGCTGCGCCTGGAGCAGGAACGAGGAGAAGTCCTGGCCCGGGAACGGATGGCGGACCTTGCCGACCACCTTGCCGCCACTCTTCTCGACCACCGCTGCGGTATCACGCTCGAGCGCGTGACCGAACGCGTAGTCGGCCGTCAGGAAGAACCAGCTATCGCCGCCCGTCTTCACGATGGCGTTGCCCGTGCCGTTGGCGAGAGCCCAGGTATCGTAGGTCCAGTGGACGGTGTTGGGCGAGCACTGCTTGCCCGTCAAATCCGACGCCGCGGCGCCGGAATTGAGCATGACCTTGTTCTTCTCTCGCGTGATGTTGTTGACGGCGAGCGCCACCGACGAAGTGGGGACGTCGACCACCACGTCGACCTTGTCGACGTCGAACCACTGACGGACTGTCGTCGAGCCGATGTCCGGCTTGTTCTGGTGATCGGCGAAAACGACCTCGATCTTCTCGCACTTCGCCGTCTTGCAGAAATCTTCGACGGCCTTGCGCGCGGCCCACACAGAGCCTTGACCCGAGAGGTCGGCATAGAGGCCCGACTGGTCGTTCATGACGCCGATCTTGATGACGCCGTCGCTGATCTGCGCCATTGCGGCCGGTGCGGCGAACGCCGTCGCGGCCGAGAGTGCCAAAGCCTTCCAACGCATGTTTCTCTCCGTTCTCTTGCTTATTTACACACCGAGATGGGCTTCGAGGCGCTGACGGTTCGCCGCCAGCTCAGTGTTCCGGAATTCGTCGACGACCGCGCCGTGCTCGACGACGTAATGGCGATCGGCGACGGTCGCAGCAAAATGCAGGTTCTGCTCGACCAGCAGCACGGTCAGTCCGCGCTTCTTGAGGTCGCGAATGACGGCGCCGATCTGCTGCATGATGACCGGCGCGAGCCCCTCCGTCGGCTCGTCGAGCAGCAGCAGCTCGGCGCCGGTGCGCAGGATTCGCGCGATCGCGAGCATCTGCTGCTCGCCGCCTGACAGCTTGGTGCCCTGGCTGCGCGCGCGCTCCTTCAGCTGCGGAAAGATCGCGTGGATTTCGTCGACCGACATACCGCCCCCGCTGACGGCCGGCGGCAGCAGAAGGTTCTCGGTCACATTGAGGCTCGCGAAGATTCCCCGTTCCTCAGGGCAGTAGCCGATGCCGAGCCGCGCGATGCGGTTGGAGGAAAGAGAGATCGTTTCGGTGCCGCCATAACGGACCGATCCCGTGCGCTTGCCGACGATACCCATGATCGAGCGCATCGTCGTGGTCTTGCCGACGCCGTTGCGGCCGAGCAGCGTGACGACTTCGCCCTTGCCGATCGAGAACGTCATGCCATGCAGGATGTGGCTCTCGCCGTACCAGGCGTTGAGATCGCGAACGTCGAGGAGCGGCGCGGAATCAGCCATGGGCACCTCTGAGACCGGAATTCTCGGCATCGGTGGTGCCCATGTAGGCCTCGATGACCTGCGGATTGCGTGAAACCTCGGCGTAGGGACCTTCCGCGATGACACGCCCGCGCGCCAGCACGGTGATCATGTCGGAGAGCTCGGCGACGACCGAGAGATTGTGCTCCACCATGAGGACCGTGCGATTCTTGGCGGCCTTGCGGATGAGTTGCGATATGCGGCCGATATCCTCGCGTCCCATTCCGGCCATCGGCTCGTCGAGCAGCATCACCTCGGGCGCCAGCGCCAGCGTCGTCCCGATCTCGAGGACACGCTTGCGTCCGTATGGGAGTTCAGCCGCCACCAATCCCTCCGCTCCCGCGAGACCGACGTCGCTCAGAATCTCGAGGGCACGATCGTTGAGCTGGTTGAGCGAGGCTTCCGAACGCCAGAAGTGAAACGAAGTCCCGAGCTCACGCTGGAGCGCGATGCGCACGTTCTCGAGCAGCGTCAGATGCGGGAACGTCGCCGAGATCTGGAATGACCGCACCAGGCCGAGACGCGCGACTGCCGCCGGCGACATGCCGGTGATGTCGCGGCCGTTGAGGAAAATGCGCCCGGATGTCGGCGGCAGGAACTTGGTGATGAGGTTGAAGCAGGTCGTCTTGCCGGCACCATTCGGACCGATCAACGCGTGAATACTGCCGCGGCGCACGGTGAGATTCACCTCGTCGACGGCGCGAAAACCTTTGAAATCGCGGATCAGATTCTGGGTTACGATCGCAGCAGACTGGTCCATCGCCTATTCCCTACCGAACCAGGCGGAACGATATTGCGACTCGCCACGGCACGTTTCTTCGCGCCGGCTCGCGCTGCATGTATGGGATTGCGGGTAGCGCTTCACCTTTGAGGTCACCCTAGTGTGGGGTGAGCACTCACCCTCGTTTATATTTCTATGTGCACTGTTGTACAGCAGCACGCGGTATCGACGTCAAGCAACAAAGCCAACTGTGGTTGTCATCAAATGGTCATGCGACTCACTCGATGGCGCGGCAGCGCGCCCCGCGGCATCAGGCGCTTGCCTGCAACCTGATAGGGCTGCGCCGGCACATCGCCTTCGGACTTGCGCCAGAGCTGGTTCGGGTGGACACAAGGGATACGTCTCCGGATGCGATCAGCCCGTTTGGATATCCGCCCATGAGTAGCCCGGCCATGCGTCGAACGCTCTTCCTGCCGACGCCGAAACAGTCGCTGATCCTCGCCCTGCTGGCGGCGGCTTCCGTCGGCCATGCGCTGATCGTGCGCTACACGGCGATCGAGAATACGCCCGTGTCGCTCGCCTGCCAGGCAGGTGCCGAAACATGGCTGTGCGCCAGCATGCGGCTGTTGCTGGCCCTGCACATCCCCCCGTCACTCGGGATCGCGGCCTTGATCGCGGCGCTGCTCAATCTGATGCGGCCGTCGGTGGTGCTCGTGGCGGCGGCCCTGGTCGCGGCCGGACATGGCCTCGTCATCTATAATACGGCACTGTCTGCGCTGGCCGTGGCCCTGCTGGTCCTCAGCCTCGCACGCCCCGCGCCCGAGCCAGAGTGACCGCAAGCGCGATCAAGGTGGCACAGAACCACAGCGACTGCCAGTTGAGCACGCCCTCATGCCAGGCGATGTAGGCCGCGCACAGCGCAAGCACGGCAGCCGCCGCGGATTCCGCCCGCGTGATCGTGCCGAGCCCGGTCGGGTGCATCGTCACCAGCAGCAGATAAGGCACCACCGCTGCCGTCATCGGTGCGAATGGAAAGTCGAGGTAGCGCGGATTGAAGCTGAAGCCGATCGCCGCCTGTAACGCCACAACCGTTGTCAGCATCAACAGGAGCGTAAGCGTGAGGTGAAGCGCACCACGGATGCGAGGCTCTCCAGATCGCGCGGCCCCCCCGAGGAGATCTGCGAAAGCCGCCGGTCTGATCTGCGCGCCAACCGCTGCGGCACCGGCCAGCGGCGCGCCGACCGTCATCACGATCAGCAGGGCCGATCGCAACCGGCCACTCCAGCCAAGGCTTTCGAGCATCGCGCTCTCGATCGTCGCACCAAGCATCGCGCCCCCGGCAACGGCGATCGCCGCCACCGCCAGCCACCCCTGGCCCGATAGCGCGCGCGCCCCGGACTGGCCGGCGCCAGCCACACCGGCCGCGAAGATCAGTCCAGCGAACAGAACGCCACCCAGCGCCTGCCATGGCCAATGCGGGTGGTTCGACACCGGCTGGCCCCAGGCGAATTTGAACCTGCGCGGGCTATCGGTAATGAACCCCCAATGACCGCCGACGGTGCCCTCGAGCAGCCGCTTCCACGGCTGGTCATAGGCCTCGATGACGTTCATGCGGATGCCGCCGGCCTTGGTTCGGGCGAGGAGGTCATGCATGACCAGCGCCTGGCTCGCCGGTGACGCCTGCGCGCCCTCACGCATGCGGCCCGCACTCGGCCAGCCGACCTCGCCGATCAGAAGCTCCCGTCCGGCAAACTCCTCCGCGACTTGCGCGTAGATGGAGATGACATGATCAGCGGCCCGGGATGCCGGAATGGGGTGGTCCTCCCAGTAGGGGAGGATATGGATCGTAATAAAATCAACATCTTGGGCAAGCTGGGCGTTGCGGGTCCAGAACTCCCACACATCGGCATACGTGACCGGCTGCGCGACCTGGGCCTTGACCGCGCGAATGTAGCCGGACAGTTCCGCGGCCGTCACCTCGCCACGCAGCAGAACCTCGTTGCCGACGATCACCGACTGAACGGTGTCGGGATACTGTTTGGCGAGCGCAACGCCGGTCTTGATCTGCCACTCGGTACGATCGCGCCGGTTCGACACCCACACTCCGAGCAGCACCTTCAGCCCATGCCGCTTGGCGATCTCCGGCACCTGATCGAGGCCGACATCGACGGAGTAGATTCGGATGCAGTCCGTCAGCAGGGCGAGCTGCTTCAGGTCTTCCTCGATCTGAGCCGCAGTGATGTACGTCGAGAAATCCAGTGGCGTCTGCCGGCCGCGGAACGGCGCGTACGAGACGCACTGCAACCGCTCGCCCGCCGCCAGCGGCGACGGCGGCATCTCCACACCAGCACCGCGCCACCACCAGGACGCGACGATCGCAACCGCCACGAAAAAAAATAAACCTGCTGCTCTCTGCATCCATTAACCATGTTTGCGCGATTAAGCGTCACACCACTTTGTGCAACCACATGTCGTTCGTGTATGGGAACGTGTTGCCTCTACTTAAAGTCAATCTGCGAAAGATGCATTTCAGACACGACTTGTCTGCCCCATGACAGCGCCACTTCCTCGCCCCAAAACTGACCCAATCGAACCTCACGTTCGCGTTACCTCTCAGGACGCTATCGCCAGGGGTTCGTGCAATGCAAAATACCGGATGCCATGACGTTTCCAACTCGCCTACTAACGTCGACGCTTGCCTTGCTTGTGCTGATGTCGGCACCGGCCACGCAGTCCGTCATGGCACAATCTGGTCCCCAGCAGGGGGAGCAGAAGGATAAGCCCGACGCCTCTGCCGACAAGGGCAAAGAGGCGCAACGGAGCAGAGATGAGTTTACTGAAGCGGCCAAAGCGCTTCAGGGTTCGGCAGGCCAGGCCGAGTGCGTCTGGCTCGGTCGCCGTATCGTCGGCCTGCTGTGGCGGGACGATGTCGACACGGCGATGCGGCAGATGGGTGTCTACGATCGGTTCGGATGTCCGGCCGGTCATATTCAGATGGCGTTCAGGTGCGTTGTGAGACAAGGCACCATTGACGCCAAAGCGCCGGAGAGCCTTGCCGCACGCGCGCACGCGTGCTGGATCGAACCAAAATCGTCGCTCGACTCAACGGTGACGAATTCGCCTGGGGGCGAAACGACCAAATAGTCAGCTACGCGTTGTCACATGACGGAACCCGTTCTCGGACGGGGACGTTCGACTGTGCAGATTCACCCGTACTCCTAAGGAAGAACGGATGCGCACTATTGCCGCGGTTTGCGCGCTGGTTACATGTGCCCACGTCGGGATCTGGCAACTGACCAGATCCGAGGTGCAGGCGCCCGATTTCGATCAACAGCTGGCGAGCGTGTCCTACACGCCGTTCGACGGCTCCGCACATCCCGACAGCGGGACGCAGACGACGATGGCGCAGGTGCGCGCAGACTTGACTGCGCTTGCCCCGCTTACGCGCGCGGTTCGCACCTACTCGTCGACGGGCGGCTCGGAGCTGATCCCGGAGGCGGCGGCCGAAGTCGGCCTCAAGGTCTCGCTCGGCGCGTGGATCGACAAATTCGAGGACCGCAACGAGCGCGAACTGCGTGCCGTGACGGACCTGTCGCGCACCTACCGCAACGTCAACAGCGTCATCGTCGGCAACGAAACGATCTACCGTGCCGACCAGACGGTGGCCGAGCTCATCCAGAAGATCCAGCGCGTCAAGCGTGCGGTCAATGTGCCGGTGAGCACCGGTGAGATCTGGAACGTCTGGCTCGAGCATCCCGAACTCGTCTCGTCGGTCGACTTCATCGCCGCGCACGTGCTGCCCTACTGGGAAGGCATCTCGGACCGCGAGGCCGTCGCCCAGATGCTGCGTATCTATCGGATGCTGCGTGAGGCCTATCCCGGAAAGCGGATCGTGATCGCCGAGTTCGGCTGGCCGAGCGCCGGCCATAACCGGCGTGCCGCAACCCCCGGCCCGCTGATCCAGGCGCGCGTGCTGCGCGAGTTCCTCAACACCGCCGAGTCGATGGGCATCGAATACAACATCATCGAAGCCTACGATCAGCCGTGGAAGACGTTCGAAGGCGGCGTCGGCCCCTACTGGGGCATGTACGACGCCTCACGCCAGCCCAAGTTCGCCATGACCGGTGCAATCTACCAGCCTGACCGCTGGAAATTCGCGGTGCTGGCCGTACTGGTCGGCCTCGTGTTGTCGATCCCGATCTTGTCGATCAGCGGCGCGACGGCGGCGCAAGCCGGTCTGCTCGCCGGTGCCGCGCATGTCGTCGGCGCCTGGGCAGCGTACGTTTTCGGCTTCTGGACCGGCCACTACTTCGTGCCCGGAGCCGCGTTCTCCTTCATCCTCGGTACGATCCTGCTGGTGCCGCTCATCATCATCGCGCTGGCCCGTCTCGAGGAGATCGCAGCGATCGCCTTCGGCGCCAAGCCGAAGCGTCTCCTGGACGTGCCCGATGGGACGCAGCCGGCGTCGTTCCTGCCGAAGGTTTCAATCCACATCCCGGCCTATCGTGAACAGCCCGAGATGCTGAATGCGACGCTGAATTCCGTCGCGGCGCTCGACTATCCCAACTTCGAATGCGTGCTCATCATCAACAACACCCCCGACCCTGCGCTCTGGCAGCCGGTCGAGGCGCACTGCCGCACGCTCGGCGATCGCTTCAAGTTCCTGCGTGAGGACAAGGTCGAGGGCTTCAAGGCGGGCGCGCTGCGCATCGCCATGGAGCACACCGCACCGGACGCCGAGATCATCGGCGTGCTCGACGCCGACTATGTCGTGCGGCCGGACTGGCTCAAGGACCTCGTCCCGACGTTCGCCGACCCCAAGGTCGGCCTCGTACAGGCGCCGCAGGACCACCGCGACGGCGACCGCACCATCATGCACCACATCTTCAACGGTGAGTACGCCGGTTTCTTCGACATCGGCATGGTGCAGCGGAACGAGATCAACGCCATCATCACCCACGGCACCATGTGCCTCATGCGCCGCTCGGCGATGGAGCAGGCCGGTGGCTGGTCCAGCGACACGATCTGCGAGGACACCGACCTCGGCCTGTCGATGCTCGAGCGCGGCTGGCTCGCCTACTACACCAACCGCCGCTACGGCCATGGCCTGCTGCCGGATACGTTCTCGTTCTACAAGCGCCAGCGCAACCGCTGGGCATCCGGCGGCGTCCAGATCGCCAAGAAGCACTGGGAGCAGTTCAAGCCCAGCGCCAATGGTCTCAAGCCGGAGCAGAAGCGCAGCTTCCTGCTCGGCTGGATGACGTGGATGGGCGCCGAGACGCTCGGTGTCGCAGTCGCGCTGTTGAACCTCGCGCTGGTGCCGTTCGTCGCCTTCGCTGGCAACATCGTGCCCGACAAGGTGCTGACGCTGCCGATCCTGGCGACGTTCCTCATCACGGTCGCCCACTTCGTCTCGCTCTACCGTCTGCGCGTCCAGATCTCACCGGCCAACATGCTCGGCTCGCTGTTTGCCGCGATGTCGGTGCAGTGGACGATCGCGCGCGCCGTCGGCTCCGGCCTGATCAAGGGATCGCTGCCCTTCATCGTGACTGCCAAGGGCGGTGCGGCGCGCCGTGCGAGCGACTTCCCGGCCTTCTGGGAAGCGGTGATTGGCACGCTGCTGCTGGCGAGCACGATCCTGCTCTACTGGACCAACTGGGAACGCGTGCAGGAGATCTATCTGTTTGCCGGCGTGCTGTTCATCCAGTCGTTGCCGTTCCTCGCCGCGGCGGGTCTGGCGACGCTCGAAGGCACGCGGTTCAACGAGTTTGCGTTCTGGGCCGGGCTGCGCCATCGCATCGCCAGCCTCGTTCCGGGCCGCACGACCGCCAAGCCGGTTGCTCCGCAGTAAGCCGGCGCCCATATAGCTGAGAGCTGGGGCACGTCCGCCTGAAGCGGACGTGCCCTTTTTCTTATGGGGATCGCATGCGCCCCGAGGATCTGCTCCATCCGACGCCGCAGGGGCTCTACTGCCCGCCGGCGGACGTCTATGTCGATCCGATGCAGCCGGTGGCGCGGGCGCTCATCACGCACGGCCATTCCGATCATGCCCGTGCCGGCCACGACGCGGTGATGGCGACGCCGGAGACGCTCGGTATCATGGCGGTACGCTACGGCGACGACTTCGCGCGAGCGCGCCAGGCCATGCGCTACGGCGAAGTAGTCGCCGTAGCGTACCGCCATGATACCGAGCGTCTCCGGCGTCGCCATCCCC
>CAZKZT010000134.1:0-9561 GCA_964557265.1 uncultured Hyphomicrobium sp. | reverse complement strand
CTGGCCGCCAAGGCCTTTGCGCGCACCGCTGCATATGACGGCGCAATCTCGAACTATCTCGGCGCAACATTCGAAGGCGGCGAAGCTGCGAAGACCGGTTTCGGCCCGACATTCACGCTGCAGGGCCGCAAAGCGCAGGATCTGCGCTACGGCGAGAACGCGCACCAGAATGCCGCGTTCTACGTGTCACATCCGGTCGAGCCGGGCACGATCTCGGCCGCACGCCAGCTCCAGGGCAAAGAGCTTTCCTACAACAACATCGCCGATACCGACGCCGCCCTCGAATGCGTGAAGCAGTTTGCCGACGGCCCCGCCTGCGTCATCGTCAAGCACGCCAATCCGTGCGGCGTCGCGCAAGCATCGAGCCTCTCGGAGGCTTACGATCGCGCCTTCCTGACCGATACCGAATCCGCATTCGGCGGGATCATCGCCTTCAACCAGGAACTCGACGCGGCAACCGCCAGCATGATCGTCGATCGCCAGTTCGTCGAGGTCATCATCGCGCCGAGCGTGGCGTCTGGCGTCGAGGCGATCGTGGCAGCAAAGAAGAATGTCCGCCTGCTCGTCACCGGCGCATGGCCGGCGACCACGCCGCCGCGTCTCGATCTCAAGAAAGTTGCCGGTGGCTTCCTCGTCCAGAACGCGGACCTGGCGCTGCTGGAAGACACCAAAGTCGTCACCAAGCGCCAGCCGACCGCGCAAGAGCTCGCCGATCTCCTCTTCACCTGGAAGGTCGCGAAGTTCGTCAAGTCGAACGCCATCGTCTACGGTCGCGACAGGCGCACGATCGGCGTCGGCGCGGGCCAGATGAGCCGTGTGAACTCGGCCCGCATTGCCGTGATCAAGGCCGAGCAGGCCGGCCTCGACGTGAAAGGCTCGGTCGTCGCATCAGACGCCTTCTTCCCCTTCGCTGATGGCCTGATTGCCGCAGCCGAGGCAGGCGTCACGGCGGTCATCCAGCCCGGCGGATCGATGCGCGACAAGGAGGTCATCGCCGCCGCCGACGAACGCGGGCTCGCGATGGTGCTGACGGGTCTGCGCCACTTCCGGCACTGAGGAGCACGGGTTGGAGGCGAGCGTCCCGGACATCGCACTCGAAACGCTGAAGCCCGCCGACTGGGACCGCGTCCGCGCGTGGCTGCGCCAGCCGGAGATCCAAGCGTGGTGGGGCGGGCTCGGTGCCGCCGAAGCCGAAATCGCGATCGCGGGCGACAGTCCGTCCGCCATCCAACGCATGATCGTGTCGGGCGGCAGTCCGATCGGCTACGGTCAGGCCCTCGACGCCGATCTCATTCGCAGCGCGCGCACCGACGGCCTTCCGACCGGCGCCTACATCATCGCGCTCTTCATCGCCGATCCAGCACACCGCCGTCGCGGTGCCGGCGAAGCCGCGCTCGCCGCCTTCACACGCGAAGTGTTCTCATCGACGCTCGCGGTCGCCTGCGCGACCGTCGTGCCGCTACGCTACGAACCGGCCGTCCGCGCCGCCGAACGCGCCGGCTATCGCTGGGTCGCCGTCAGCCACGACATCGACGCGGGCCAGAGCTGGCTGATGGTGAAGGACCGGCCGTAGCGCGTCTACGTGGCGACCTTGCCCACGAACGGCAGCTCGCGGTAACGCCCGGCGATATCCATGCCGTAGCCGACGACGAACACGGGCGGGCACTCGAACGCCACAAAATCAGCTTCGACCGCGACGGCACGACGCACATTCTTCTCGAGCAGCACGCACGAGACGACACGCGCCGCACCGCGGGCCGCGATCAGATCCTTCGCGAAAGCGAGCGTGCGGCCCGTATCCAGGATGTCATCGACCAGAAGAACGTCACGCCCCGTGACATCGAGCTGCAGGTCGCGAAGAATATCGACCTGGCCCGCTGATTTGGTGCCCTGTCGGTAGCTCGACACCGTGATGAAATCCACCTCTGGCGCCAGCCCGGCCCGGTGCAGCGCCCGCAGCAAATCCGCTGCGAACACGAAGCTGCCGGTCAACACCGGCACGACAAGCAGGCGTTCGAGGCCAAGAGCCGCGATATTCTCTGCGAGGATCTCGATACGACCGGCAATCGCCTCGGCCGAGTAGACGACCTCGACCTCCTCGATGGCTGGGGTGTTGATAGTCATGGATTTCGCTCGTCGGATACGATCAGGGGTTGCGGCGTCATAGCGGCGAGGTATAGCAGGCTCAAGGCGCGAATGCGATCCGACGGCGCACCAGGCCATTGACGGCACCGGCAATGCTGGCTCGTACCCTTGACGGCGCCATATTCGTTGTCGATTGATCGGCTGCACAAGCGAATTGGCGTTGGTGGATAACGCCGCTTGCGGGGGAATGCTGGTGATCAGGCTCCAGAACGTGGGATTGAAGTACGGGCGCGGGGATGATGTCCTCCGCGACGTCTCATTCCATCTCGAGCCGGGATCGTTCCATTTTCTTACCGGTCCGTCGGGTGCCGGCAAATCGTCGCTGCTGCGCATGATGTTCCTGTCGCTGAAGCCGACCCGCGGGCACATCGAGCTGTTCAACCAGAATGCCAGCCGCGCCGATTCGCGGCGGCGTTCGGAGCTGCGCCGGCGCATCGGCATCGTGTTCCAGGACTTTCGCCTGCTCGATCATCTGTCGACCTGGGAGAATGTGGCACTGCCGTTGCGCGTCGTCGGCCGCCGCCTCGATGAGTATCGCGAGGACGTGACCGACCTGCTGCAATGGGTGGGCCTCGGCGAGCGGATGCACGCCAATCCGTCCGTACTGTCGGGCGGTGAGAAGCAGCGCGCTGCCATCGCCCGCGCCGTGATCGGCAAGCCGGAGCTGCTGCTCGCCGACGAGCCGACCGGCAACGTCGACCCGCAGATGGCGCGCCGTCTGCTCCGTCTGTTCGTCGAGCTGAACCGTCTCGGCACGTCGGTCGTCATCGCCACCCACGATCATCAACTGATGCGGCAGTATCGCGCGCCGCGCCTGGAGCTGAACGAGGGCCATGTCCGGATCGTATGACGACAGGCCGCCATGGCCGCGCGCGACACCGCCGCCGCCGCCCGCATCGCGCCATGATGACTACGATGAGTACGGCACGCAGCCGCACACGGCGCCGCCGCACGCCGACGAATACCATCAGCCGCTCGAGCTCGGCACGCCGAGCCTCAACCAGGACCGAACGTCCGCCGCGGCAGCAGAGCCGATCGACATCGGATCGGTGCAGATCAACTCGCCGATCGTGCCCGCCGGTACGGTGACAGGCACCTCACTGACCCTCGTCGTCACGATCATGTGCTTCCTCGCCTGCCTCACTGCGGGCGCGGTCTACATGATCAATCAGTCGGCCTCCGCGTGGTTGCGCAATGTCTCGAGCGAAGTCACGATCCAGATCGAGCCGCGCGAGAATGTCGACACCGAGCGGACGGTCCGCGACGTCACCACCTATCTCACCTCGCAGCCGGGCGTGCGCGGCGTGCGTCCGCTGAGTCTCGAGAGCGCGGCCGAACTCATCGAACCGTGGCTCGGGAAGTCGGAGGCATTGAAGGAACTGCCGGTCCCACGTCTCATCGCTCTGGAACTGGATCGCACATCCCCCCCCGATCTCGATCGGCTGCGCGCGGGCCTTGCGGCGCAATTCAAGAACACGACACTCGATGATCATCGGCACTGGCAGCAACAGATCAGGGCCGTGACCCGCTCGCTGGCCCTTGGCGGCATCGCGATTCTGGTCCTGGTCGGCGCCGCGACGATGGCCATCATCATCTCGGCGACACGCAGCGCCATGGCCTCCAACCGCGAGATCGTCGAGGTGCTTCACTTCGTCGGTGCGACCGATCGCTTCATTGCGCGCGAATTCGAGACGCAATTCCTGCGCCTTGGAATCCGCGCGGGCCTCGTCGGCGCGGTCACCGCCATGGCGGTTTTCTACCTGATGCCGACGATCATGCAGTTTCTGGGTGGCGGTGCGTTGACGATGGCCGAGTTCAGCCGCCTGATCGGCACCGGCAACCTCGATATTCTCGGCTATCTCGTGCTGGTTCTCGTCGTTCTCATTATCGCCGTGCTTTGCATGTTCACGTCTCGGTTGAGCGTCAAGCGCATCCTGCACAGCCAGCATTGAACGGCGTGTGCGGCCGCTCTTGGCGAACCTTTCCGGCGGCGCGGCAGTTGCGTTGACACCGCGGCCGATGTGAGCACAAATCCGCCTCGCGCGTGATGAGGGGCGAATCACGCGATTGGGGAACAATCCATCCGGAACCTTGGAATGGTGCGGATCGTATTTTTCGGCCTCGGCGCTTTGATCGCCGGTTTGATCGCCGGCTTCATCGGATTTGCCGTCAGCGCGACGACGGTCCGGCCGGTTGCCGATCAGAAGGCCGACGCCATCGTCGTTGTCACCGGCGGCGAGGACCGTATCGCTGCGGCGCTCGCTCTGCTGCGCCAGCGCGTCGGCCGACGCCTGTTGATTTCCGGCGTCAATCCACGCACGAGCGCCAGCGCGATCCGCGATCACACCGGCGAAGATGCGCGGCTGTTCGAGTGTTGCGTCGATATCGGCCGCGAGGCGAGCGACACTGTCGGCAATGCCGAAGAGGCGAGAGATTGGGCGACGCCGCGCCGCTATCGCTCGCTGATCGTGGTGACGTCGGCCTACCACATGCCGCGCACTCTCGCCGAGTTCGCCCGCGCGATGCCGGACGTCGAGTTCGTCGCTCATCCAGTCGTTTCGAGGCATGTGCGCGAGCACACGTGGTGGCGCTCGCCGGCAACGCTCCGTCTGCTCGCGGGCGAATACGTGAAGTTCGTCGCCGCGTCGGCACGCCTCGGCTGGACGCGCGCTCACCACGCCCTTTTCGCGAGCCGTCCCGACGAGGCAGTAACCACGTCGCGCTGATGCGCGCGCAGCCCGGCCCATGGCAGACAACCGCGGTGGACTGAACAAGTCGGCCGATTTATAAGGCGCAACGGCTCGCGGAGAGCGGCACCCCACTCCAGGGCTCATTGTTCACAACCCGTCGCAAAGGTGCTCATGTCGAACGAGGCCCATCCGCAGGCGAGCAGAATCGAGAAACTCTGCACCGAGCATGGCCTGCGCATGACGGCACCGAGACGCGTGATCGCCCGTGTGCTTTCGGAAGCCTCCGACCATCCCGATGTCGACGAAGTTTATCGCCGCGTGAGCGCCGTCGATCCGCGCATTTCGCTGTCGACCGTCTATCGCACCGTGAGCCTTCTCGCGAGCAAGGGCATCATCGCGCGCCATGACTTCGGCGCCGGACGGATGCGCTTCGAGGAAGCGACCAGCGAGCACCACGACCATCTGATCAACGTCGACACCGGCGACGTGATCGAATTCAACAACGAAGAGATCGAGCGCTTGCAGGAGCGCGTCGCCAAGGAGCTCGGGTTCGAACTCGTCGGCCATCGCCTGCAGCTTTTCGGTGTTCCGCTAAAACGGAAGCGCGAAAGCTAACCCGCGGCGACCGCGACCGCATCTCCGGGGGCGAGTTCGCCGCCATCGGTGATCTTGGCATACACACCTAAGTCGCCATGTCCCCAGGTGCGCCGGATCAGTGTCGGCAGCCCCATGTCACGCGCGCCCGTCTTGGGATCGACGTTGGTCGCATCGCAGCGTACGGTCCGCTCCACCACTTGCGTCTGAATGCTGCCGAGCGTCAGTTTTCGCCCGACCCAATTGAGCTCAGACCAGGGCTCGATGCCGTCAACATAGACATTGGCGCGAAAACGCAGCGGATCGACCGGGCGGCCAACCACGCGCTCCAGATCGCGCACACTCGCCAGATTGACGATGTGCAGGCATTTCATCGCAACGTCCGAGAAGCTGTGCCCCGGCGCGAACACCACCTTGGGCGGCCCGCGCAGCTCGGCTTGCATGTAGGCTGCGAAGAACTGCTCGATCATCTTGCGGCCGAGCGGCGTCGTGAGCTGGCCGCGCGCGACTTGCTTGCCGCCGCGTGCGATGGTCAGCGTTTCCGTCGCATCATCGAACGAGGTCACCAGCGTGGCGAGGCGCTCGTCACGCATCAACATCAGGAAGGTGATCTTGGGCAGATGACGCGGGTTGTCCGCATCGAAGCGGCCCGGACCATTCTCGATCGCGTAAGCACGGTCGAAGGGCATGGTGGCGCCGGCTTCGAGGGTGACGCGTTCGATACGCTCGGGGCTCAGGCCCTTGACCGGATAGCGATAGAGCGCGGCGACTGTCGATGCTGCTGTGCCGGTCATCGTGGCTTCCCTTTTTCCCTTCTCCCCGCGAGCGGCGAGAAGGGAAAACTCTTATTCCGCTTCCCGCTTCGCCTTTTCGATCTCGACCATGCGCTTGTCGACGTAGTCGCCGACGAGCAGCTTCAGCTCTTCGTTCTTGTCCTCGAAGAAATGGCCCGCGCCGGACACGATCGTATGGTCGATCTTGATGCCCTTCTGAACCTTGGTCTTGCGCGCCATATCCTCGACGCTCGCGCTCGGCACGACCTTGTCGCGCTCGCCCGAAATGAGGAGACCCGATGACGGGCACGGCGCCAGGAACGAGTAGTCGTAGAGGTTCGCAGGCGGCGCGACGCAGATGAAGCCGTCGATCTCCGGCCGCCGCATCAGCAGCTGCATGGCGATCCAGGTCCCGAAGGAGACGCCGGCGATCCAGCACGAGCGGCTGTCGACGTTCTGGAGCTGCAGCCAGTCCAGCGCGGAAGCCGCATCAGCCAGCTCGCCGGGGCCGTTGTCGAAGTAGCCCTGGCTGCGCCCGACACCTCGGAAGTTGAACCGCAGCACGGAAAAACCGCGCTCCTGGAACGTGTAATACAGGTGGTAGACGATCTGGTTGTTCATCGTCCCGCCGAACTGCGGGTGGGGATGAAGGATGAGCGCGATCGGATTTTCGCTCTTGCCTTCGTGATGGTAGCGGGCTTCGAGGCGGCCCGCCGGGCCATTGATCATGATTTCAGGCATGGAATTCTGGGGGCTTTCTGCTCGCGGAGATGATCTCGACCGGCATTCGATCGGACCTGGGCGGATACATCAGCGGTGGTCGGATGCGACTCCCTGCACACCCCGCATCGATTATACTTGACTCACTCGCTCGGAATTTCCATATACAGTCTCGGATTTAGAAGCGCTCCAAACTGGGGCCTCTGCCGAGCCGGTGTGGCGCGTCTCTTAGCACGTAACCATCCCGGCAATGCAAGGTCCTCGTGGCGAGCAACCTCGGTCGCGCTGCGCGGGCGTGGGGCTCGGAACGACAGAGCGGTTGGCAGAACAGTGGTGAGAGTGCCTCGTCGATGGAACTGAACACCAAGGGCCGGTACGCAGTGATGGCCATGGCGGACCTCGCCAAGCAAGGCTCCGCGGTCGCAACGCCGCTGCCTGCCATCGCCGAACGGCAGAGCATTTCGATCGCCTACCTCGAGCAGATTTTCATCCGCCTGCGCCGCGCCGGCCTCGTCGAGAGCGCGCGCGGGCGCGCCGGCGGCTACCGGCTCAGCCGGCCAGCGAGCGAAATCGTCATCGCCGACATCATGTCAGCAGTCGAGGAAGACGTCCGCATGACGCGCTGCGGCGGCGACGACGGCGCCCCGTGCCTGCCCGGCGAACGCTGCATCACTCACGGACTGTGGGAAGCGCTCGGCGCCCAGATCACCAGCTTCCTTTCAACCGTCACCCTGCAGGATGTGCTCGACGGCGTGCCCGCCCATCGGGGCCGGTTGCCGGTCGATGCCTTCATCAACCCGGCGGAGGCGCAAACCGCACGATGACGGTGGAGCGGACATACCTCGACTGGAACGCGACCGCCCCGCTCGCCCCTGAGGCGCGGGAGGCGATCACGCAGGCACTCGACGTCGCCGGCAACCCGTCGTCGGTGCACAGCGAGGGACGCCGCGCGCGCGCCATCATCGAGACGGCCCGCGAGCAGGTCGCGGCTCTGGTCGGCGCGCGGCCTTCGGAGGTCGTGTTCACCAGCGGCGCCACGGAAGCCTGCAATACGGTGCTCCGCGCGGGCTGGAACGCGATCCTGCGCGCCGGCGTCGAGCATGATGCGGTTTTGAAGCCCGCCGACGGCGCCGGTAGCAAAACGACGGCAATTGCCATCGACGGGAACGGTGTCGTCGATCTCGCCGCACTCGGCCAGCAGGTCCGTACCGCCGTCGAGCACCACGGCATCGGCCGCGCGCTCATCGCATTGCAGTTCGCGAACAACGAAACGGGCGTCGTCCAGCCGGTCTCGTCCGCCGCTGTCCTGGCGCGCGACGCGGGCGCCGTCATGTTCACCGATGCGGTCCAGGCAGCCGGAAAGATCCCGGTCGATTTCGCCGCGCTCGGCGTGGACGCCATGGCGCTGTCCGCACACAAGATCGGCGGCCCGAAAGGCGTTGGCGCACTCGTTGTCCGCGACGGCTTCGAACTGCCCGCATTGGTGCAGGGCGGCGGGCAGGAGCGTCGCCGCCGTGGTGGCACCGAGAACATTCCGGGCATTGCAGGCTTCGGCGCGGCTGCTGAAGCCGCACATCGAGCGATCGCCGAAGGAAACCGCATCGCCGCCCTGCGCGACCGGCTCGAAGCAGGCCTTCTCGAACGGACACCCGATGCCCATATCATGGGTGCGGACGCCGCGCGGCTGCCGAATACCACGTGCGTCGCGCTTGCCGGCCATGCGGCCGAAACACTGGTGATCCGCTTCGACCTCGCCGGCATCGCGGTGAGCGCAGGGGCTGCCTGCTCCGCCGGAAAGATCGGCGTGAGCCACGTACTGACAGCCATGGGATGCGACGACGCGATGGCCCGTTCGGCCATCCGTATCAGCATCGGCCCGACCACGACCGAACACGATATCGACCACTGCCTCGCCGCCTGGCGCGACATCGCCGCTCGTCCCAGTTCCCTGGGCCGCGCGCGCACCGCCGCTTGAGCGAGACAGCGACAACAACGAGATCAGGAGCACGGAGAACAAGATGGCCGCAGTTCAAGAGACCATCGAGCAGGTCAAGTCGATCGACGTCGACAAGTACAAGTACGGCTTCGAAACGGAGATCGAGTCCGAGAAAGCGCCGCGTGGCCTCAACGAGGACATCGTACGCTTCATCTCCGAGAAGAAGGGCGAGCCCGCCTGGATGCTCGAATGGCGACTCGATGCCTATCGTCGCTGGCGCGCGATGAAGGAGCCGACCTGGGCGAAGCTCCACTATCCGAAGATCGACTTCGAGAATCTCTTCTATTATTCGGCGCCGAAGGGCACCAGCGGACCGAAGAGCCTCGACGAGGTTGATCCCGAGATCCTCGCGACCTACGCCAAGCTCGGCATTCCGCTCAAGGAGCAGGAGCTGCTCGCTGGCGTGCGCAAGGTCGGTGAACCGAGCCCAAGTGACGCTGCGAAGTCCGATGGCGAGGCCAACGGATTCGCCAGCATGGCCGGCAAGGTCGCCGTCGATGCGGTGTTCGACTCGGTTTCCGTCGTCACGACCTTCAAGAAGGAGCTGGCCAAGGCCGGCGTGATCTTCTGCTCGATCTCGGAAGCGATCCGCGAGCATCCGGAGTTGATCAAGAAGTACCTCGGCTCCGTCGTGCCGCAGGGC
>CAZKZT010000133.1:0-9574 GCA_964557265.1 uncultured Hyphomicrobium sp. | reverse complement strand
CTGAGCTCAGATGGTCACCCGGCATCGGAGATCCTTCCATCGGGGGCTGGCTCACAGTCGTCCTCTACCTCGTCACCGCATATCTGTGCTGGCAGGTCGCGACGCGCGTCAGGGTCACCGAGGAGGCCAACCGCTCCGAGGCGCTCGTCTGGTCGGCGATCGCCGTCCTCTTCCTTGCGCTCGGCATCAATAAGCAGCTCGATCTGCAATCGCTGCTGACAGAGATCGCGCGCGTTCTGGCCCATTCTCAAGGCTGGTACGAACAGCGCCATATCGTACAGCTCGCCTTCGTTGCCCTCGTCGGCGCAGTGTGCATGAGCGGGGCGGCGATTTTATTGGTCCTGCTCAGGAGAGCGGCACCACCCGCATGGCTCGCCTTGTTCGGCACGGCCACCGTGCTGGCGTTCGTCACAATCCGCGCCGCTTCGTTTCACCATGTCGACCGCTTCATCGGCGAAACGCTGCTGGGCCTCCGGTGGAACTGGATCCTGGAAATCGGCGGGATCCTGATCGTCCTCGCGGCGGCACGGTGGCGCGGGCAATCGACGATCGGGCCAAGGATTGGCAAGCCGTAGACACCTGCTACAACGGTGGCCAACAATCCCATTCCCTGGAGGAACACGCCCATGGCCGCCCCGATCATTCCGCAGACCCAGAAGCGGGTCGTCCTGGCCAGCCGACCGGCAGGCGAGCCCTCGGGGCAGGACTTCCGGGTCGAGGAAGCACCGGTGCCCGAGATCGGCCCCGGCCAGATCCTCGTGCGCGCGATCTACCTCTCGCTCGACCCCTACATGCGCGGACGGATGCGGGACGTCGTTTCCTACGCGCCGGTTGTACAGATCGGCGAGGTCATGCCGGGCGGCATCGTCGGCGAGGTGGTGAAATCCAACAACCCGGCCTATGCGGTCGGCGACATCGTCGAGGAGCGCCTCGGCTGGCAGGAATATGGCGTCTCCGGCGGCACCGCGCGCAAGATCGACCCCAAGCTCGCGCCGATCTCAACGGCCAACGGCATCCTCGGCATGCCGGGATTGACTGCTTATTTCGGCCTGCTCGAGGTCGGCCAGCCGAAACCCGGCGACACGGTGCTCGTCTCGGCGGCATCCGGCGCGGTCGGGCAGGTCGTTGGCCAGATCGCCAAACTCGCCGGCTGCCGTGCGGTCGGTATCGCGGGGGGCGCGAAAAAATGCGCCTTCGTCAAGGATGAGCTCGGGTTCGACGCCTGCGTCGACTACAAGGCTGGCGGCGACCTCGTGGCGACCGTCAAAGCCGCCTGCCGGGACGGCGTCGACGTCTACTTCGACAATGTCGGCGGCGTCGTCACCGATGCGGCCATTGCCAACCTCAATTTCTGGGCGCGCGTCGCGATCTGCGGCTCGATCTCGCAGTACAATTCCGAGGCGACCGAGTTGGGTCCGCGTACGCCCGGCTTCTTCGTCGGCCGCCGCGTCACCTCGCGCGGCTTCATCGTTTCCGACTTCCTGACGCGGTTCCCGTTCGCGATGGGACGGCTCGGCAAATGGGTGCGCGAAGGAAAACTCAAGTACCGCGAAGACATCGTCGATGGCGGCATCGGCAAGGCACCGGAAGCCTTCATCGGCCTGCTTCGCGGCAGCAACTTCGGCAAACTCCAGGTGCGCGTCGGCCCCGAACCCGAGGGTCTGCCCAAGTTCTGAGCCTCCGGCATCTAGGACTGTCTCGCCATGAGCGCGCAACTGGACATTCTGGCCATCGGCGAGCCGATGGTGGAGTTCAATCAGGCCAAGGGCGCCGGCTCGCGCGAGTACCTCCAGGGTTTCGGTGGCGATACGTCGAACTTCGCCATCGCCGCCGCGCGCCAGGGTGCGAGGGTCGGCTACTTCACGCGCCTTGGCGATGACGTCTATGGACGGATGCTGCACGATTTATGGGAACGTGAGGGCGTCGATGCCAGTACCGTCGCAATCGATCCCGACGCGTTCACCGGCATCTACTTCGTCACCCACGATGCGAAGGGCCACCAGTTCTCGTTCTATCGCGCCGGTTCCGCCGCCAGCCGGATGAAACCGAGCGATCTGCCGCTCGACGCGCTGAAAGGTGCCCGCGTGCTGCACCTCTCGGGCATCTCGTGTGCCATTTCGGCGAGTGCCGCCGACACCTGCTATGCGGCCATCGAAGCGGCGCGGACGCTCGGCGTGATGGTATCTTTCGATACGAACCTGAGGCTCCGGCTATGGCCGAAGGACCGGGCCCGCGCCGTGATGACGGACATGATCGGCCTCTCCGACATCTGCCTGCCGAGCTATGACGACATCGTCATCGTGACCGGCCTCACCGACGCCAACGCGCTGGTCGATTGGTGCTTGGATCGCGGGGCACGTACGGTCGGGCTCAAGCTTGGCGCTTGCGGCGCCCTCGTCGCGAACCGCGAACGGCGCATCAAGCTGCCGCCGTGGCCGTGCGAACCGGTCGATGCGACGGGCGCTGGCGACACCTTCGGCGGCGCCTTCGTTGCGCGCCTCATCGCCGGCGATGATATCGAGGCGGCAGGCCGCTACGCGTCCGTCGCCGCGGCACTTTCGACCGAAGGCTTCGGCGCTGTCGAACCGATCCCGAATGCCCAAACCGTGCGCCGCGCCATTGCAGGAGCTGCTTCATGACCGCACTCGAAGCCAGCGCACCGGGCTGGCGTGAGCAGGGTATCATCCCTGTCCTGACTTTGCGTAGCGCCGAGAATGCGGCCCGCCTCGCGGCAACGCTTGCCGAAGCAGGCCTTACGTTTGTCGAGGTCACGCTCCGGACACCGGAATCACTCGCCGCGATCCGGGCCATGGCCGCCGCCGATACTGGCGCGATCATCGGCGCCGGCAGCATCCGCTCGGCCAAGGATATCGACGACGCGGTAGCGGCCGGTGCGAAGTTTCTCGTTTCGCCCGGCCAGACCGATGCGTTGCTGAAGGCTGGACTTGCCGCCCCCGTGCCGTTCATCCCAGCCGCCGCGACACCGGCAGAAATGATGCGGGCCTTCGAAGCCGGCTTTCCGGTCGTCAAGTTCTTCCCGGCTGAAGCGTCGGGTGGAGTCAAGGCACTCAGCGCGATCCTGGCCCCGCTCCACGATCTCGCCGTGATGCCCACCGGCGGCATCACGGCGGCCAATGCGATGAGTTATCTCTCGATCCCGAACGTCGTCGCGGCCGGCGGCTCGTGGATGGTGAGCGCAAAAGACCTCGCGGACGAAAATTTCGATGCAATCAAGGCTGCAGCGCAGGCGGCCGCAAGTATCGGCCGTCAGCGGCAATGAGGCGCGACGGGTAGAGACTGGACCCGGCCGGGTGGTTCGGGCATTGATTCACCTCAACGTTCAATAGCCGGCAACGGCGTAATTGATAATCGAAAGTCGGCAGCGGCGGCCCCCCGCGCGGCCCAATCAAGAGGACCCCGACCATGGCCTACAAGACCATTCTGGTGCATCTCAACAGCCAGGATCGCGTGCCCCGTCTGGTTGGCGCGGCGATGCAGCTCGCCCTGCCGTCGAATTCGCATGTGACCGGCCTTTTCGTCGTGCCGGCAGCGCCCGCCAAGGCGCCGCTGCTACCGATGCTTTCCAGCAACGCCATCCAGGGTGCGATCGACGCCTACCGCAAGACCGGCGAAACCATCCGCGCATCCTTCGAAGCGGCAACGGCGGGACAGCCGGTCGTCGCCGAATGGCGCGTCTACAATGCGCGGCGGCCGGGGTACATCGAAGGCGTGCTCGACAACGCGCGCTCGGCGGAACTCGTCGTCGCCGCCCAGAAGGAAAGCGATTGGGACTACGCAGACATGTTCGATGTGCCCGATTGGATCGCCATGGAGGCCGGCCGGCCGGTATTGGTCGTGCCGAAGTCGGGCGCCAGCGGCCCCATCGGTGAACGCGTCCTTGTCGCCTGGAACAACAGCCGCGAGGCCGCGCGCGCCGTGTTTGACGCCCTGCCGCTGCTGACCCGCGCCAAAGAGGTAACGGTCCTCGTCGTCGAGGAGGCGGACAAGCCGGCGACGCAAGGCGATCTCGCCGGCGTCGAGATCTGCGCCACCCTGGCGCGGCACGGCGTCAAATCGACCGCCGTGCGGGCCAAGCCATCGGGTGGCGACGCGGGAGCTGAGCTGCTGGCCCAGGCCTCGAAGTATAAGGCCGACGTGCTCGTCATGGGCTGCTACGGCCGTTCCCGTTTCCGCGAGTTCGTGCTCGGCGGTGCCTCCCGGCACGTTCTGCAGCACGCGACGATACCGGTTCTGCTGTCGCACTGAGCGTCAGGCAAACACTTGCAATTGAACGAAAGGACGGGCCTCTGCGCCCGTCCTTTTTTCTTTTGCGGCTGGTGCTGAACCGAACGCTTTGCGATGATGCTGCCAACAAAATTGGATGACAGGGAGCATCCAAATGAACGAGCGGCCGCCCGTCACCGATTGGTTGACGGACTGGGATCATCTGGATCCTCGCTGGGTGGACGACCCATTCCCGATCTGGAATGAGATCCGAACGGCGAAATGTCCGATCGCCCACACCGATCGCTATCGCGGCGTCTATCTGCCGACGCGCTACGCCGACATCCGCGAGATCGCCTACGATCCCGAGCATTTCTCATCCCGCCAGGTGGTCGTCCGCGACACTCAACCCACGACCAGCGGCGGAGCACCTCCGATCACGTCCGACCCGCCCAAACATCGCGCGGCGCGCATGGCGCTGCTACCGCCATTCACACCTCAAGCGATCGACAAGCTGCGCCCGAAAGCACGCGCCATTTGCAACGAGCTGATCGACGGCTTCGCCACTAGATCGGCGTGCGATGCGGCGGTCGAATATGCCCAGCACATCCCTGTTCGCGTCATCGCCGCGATGCTGAATATCCCCGAGAGTGACGGTGACCAGTTCCGCGCCTGGATCCACGACATCCTCGAAGCGGGCACCACCGACGATGACATCCTCCATCGCGCGCTCGACGAGCTGACCGAGTACTTCCATGGTCACATGGAAGCGCGGCGCGCCAGCCCGGGCGACGACCTCATCAGCACGCTCGTGCAGGCCAAGTATCCGGACGGCCAGCCGTTCAAGGACAACCATGTGCTCGGCAGTCTGCGGCTTCTACTCGTCGCGGGCATCGACACCACCTGGAGCGGCATCGGCGCGTCGATCTGGCATCTCGCGAAAACGCCCGCCGATCGCGAGCGTCTGTCACGCGACCCGGCCCTGATCCCGACAGCGATCGAGGAATTCCTGCGCGCCTACGCGCCCGTCACCATGGCGCGGCTGGTGGCGAAGGAGACCACCGTCAACGGCTGCACTTTCCGCGAAGGCGAAATGGTATTGCTCTCGTTCCCTGCCGCGAACCGCGATCCCGAGGCATTTCCTGACGCGGACAAGGTAATCATCGACCGGCGGGAGAACCGGCACGCCGCGTTTGGGCTCGGCATCCATCGCTGCGTCGGCTCCAATCTCGCGCGCATGGAGTTGACCGTTGCAGTCGAGGAGCTCCTCCGGCGCATCCCTGATTTCCGCCTCGACGGCGATGTCGCATGGTCGATCGGCACGGTGCGCGGACCGCGCCGCCTGCCGATTAGATTCGACTGACGATCCCGAAATGCAAGATCGTGCATCCTTCGGCACGTCAGCATGAAGTGTGACCTTGAACGGGCGCGCGCAAGGTGGTTCAAGGACAATCAAAGAAGCGACAATCGACTTCGCGCCATCCGCGCGGGAGGAAGTACGGGATGGATCTCACGCGGCGCG
Organism: uncultured Hyphomicrobium sp.; assembly: GCA_964557265.1. GTDB lineage: Bacteria > Pseudomonadota > Alphaproteobacteria > Rhizobiales > Hyphomicrobiaceae. The sequence goes on along the minus strand of CAZKZT010000133.1, from coordinate 3,828 downwards.
CCTGTCTCGGCGGCATCGGGGCGGCGCTCGGAGCAAGTGTTCTGCCAGGCGAGACGCGCGCGCAGATCAAGCCGCTGCCCGGCCTGCCCTCGACCATGATCTGGAGCGTCGGTGACGACGACGGCCCACGCTTCAAGGAAGCGCAGGCGATCGCCGACGCCCTGACCAAGATGCACGGCACGCGGGTGCGGCTGCAGCCTGCCGAGCGTGCTTTCGGGCGGATGGAGCAACTCAAGGAGCGCCAGGTCACCCACGGCTGGCTCGGCACCGAGGTGTTCTTTGCCGCCGAGGGTCTCTATGCGTATGCGGCGCCGGGCTGGGGCCCGCAGGACCTGCGTTGCATCGGCGGCCGCATGAGTTCGATGTCGATCGTCGCCTCACGCGCGAGCGGCATCAAGGCGCTCGCCGACATCAAGGGCAAGCGCTACGCCTACGTGCCCGCCAACGCGGCGACCAATATCAAGGCCGAGGCGATCCTCGAGGCCGCCGGCATCGCCTACAAGGACATGACGATCGTCGGCTTCGAGAACAACCGGGAGGCGTTCGAGGCGCTGTTGGCCGGCACAGTCGATTGCGCCAGCGCGGCCGTGCATTCGACCTCGGCCCAGGCCTTCGATGCACAGCCCGACGACATTCTTTGGCTCGAGCTGCCGGCCACCAATCGCGACCTCTGGACCAAGATCCAGCGCGCCCTGCCACTGGCGCTGCCCTTCCTCGAGGACAGCGGTGCGGCCATCAGAAAGGACGCGCCCAAGGCTCTCATGGGCTATCGCGATCCTGTCGTGACGGTCTACGCGGACGCCAACGATCTCGACGTGCACGCGGTGACGAAGGCGATCGTCGAGAACTTCGAGCTCTACAGTCCGGCGATGCCGATCCTGGCGCGATGGGAGATGCCACGGCCAGCGGGCGTGCCGACGGCGATCCCGTTTCACGATGGCGCGATCAAACTCTTCAAGGAGAAGAACGCCTGGACCTCCGACCACCAGCGCTGGCAGGACGCGATCCTCAAGCGGCAGGGGTTGCTCCGTCAGGGCTGGGCCGACATGCTGGCGAAGGAGCCTGCGGCAAAGGACGCCGACGCGCCCAAACTGCTCGAGCTTTGGACTGCGCGGCGCGCCGAGATCCTGAAGTCGCTCTAGGATGTCCGCGCGCTGACCAAGCTGGTTATCCATCCCGCCGCGGCCGGGACTTCCATGCATGTTCTCAGATGATCATTTAATGTTTTCATTATGTTGCTTTTGCATGCGTCACATTAGCGCGTCCTTAACCATATAACTCCCTGTTTCAGCCCAATTTACGGTCGTAAACGACCCCCATGCCCGCAGCAAGCGGGCGGCCGACGCGCTGGATCGATCGTTCCGGCACGTCGTCATAGCATCGGGGGAGTTCCTTCATGTACCGCGTATCATCCGCGCTGAGACTTGCTATCGGCGCCCTCGCTCTCGCATTCATCACGATGGCCGGCACGACTCCATCTTCGGCCCAGACCAGTTGCCTGCCCGGCTCGCTCCAGCGCACGCTGAGCCAGATCCGCGCCAAGTTCGGCCCCGTGCGCATCGGATCCACGTTCCGTCGCGGCGCCATCATCGCCGGCACGCGCCGCCGCAGCCTTCACGCGTCCTGCCGCGCCGTCGACTTCCACGCACCGTCAGGCAAGCGCGCCGCGGTGATCGCCTGGTTGCGGAGCAACCACAAAGGCGGCCTCGGCATTTACGGATGCCGGATGAACCACATCCACATCGACAATGGCGGCCGCTATACCTGGAACAAGTGCATTGGTGGCAGCCGGACGGCGAGCCGCTAGAAGCTCGCCGCGCGTCCACACTGTTGTCGCTGTCATCGGTTACCGGGGCAATTGCCGATCATCCGTCGCGCGGCCTCGCGCGGCGGAAGCAGCCGGAGCCGAGCACCATGCATCGCATTCTTTTCTCAGCCGCGATTGTTATCGCGGCTGAGACTTTTGCACTTACCCCGCACGCCGAGGCGCAGCAGACCAAGGCGCCCGCTGCGACCCGCACCGCGGTCCAGGTCGAAACCTTTGCGAAGGGGCTGGAGAACCCATGGGGCCTGCAGTTCCTTCCTGATGGGCGGCTGCTGGTCACGGAGCGCCCCGGCCGCCTGCGGCTCGTGTCGGCCAAGGGCGAGCTCTCGCCCCCGATCGCCGGGGTGCCCGCCGTTTCAGCCGTCGGCCAAGGCGGCCTGCTCGACGTCGCGCTGGCCCCCGACTTCGCACAATCCCGCGAGATCTACCTCACCTACAGCGAGCCTCGGGAAGGCCGCACGAACGGCACGAGCGTCGCGCGCGGCAAGCTCGATGACGCTGGCAACGGCGCACGCCTCACAGATGTCGCCGTCATCTTCCGCCAGCGGCCGTCCTATGCCTCGAACAATCACTTCGGCTCACGCATTGTCTTCACGCCCGACGGCACGTTCTTCCTGACGGTCGGCGATCGCTACGCGTTGCGCAACGAGGCGCAGAACCCGGCCAACACCATCGGCAAGGTCATGCGGCTGACCCGCGACGGCAACCCGGCTCCCGACAATCCTCGGCTACCCGGCTGGGATCCGGCGATCTGGTCGATCGGCCATCGCAACGTGCAGGCAGCGGCGCTGCATCCGACCACCGGCGAGTTGTGGACCGCGGAGCACGCCGCACGCGGCGGCGACGAGATCAACATCGTGCGCAAGGGCCGCAACTACGGCTGGCCCGTCATCTCCTACGGCCGCGACTACTCCGGCGCCAAGATTGGCGAAGGGACCGCGAAAGCCGGGATGGAACAGCCGATCTACTATTGGGATCCCTCGATCGCACCGTCGGGCGCAGCGTTCTACGCCGGCGACCTGTTTCCCCAGTGGCGCGGCAACCTGCTCGTCGGCGCGCTGGCGGGCCAGCACTTGAGCCGGCTGGTCCTCCAGGGCGAGAGGGTGATCGGCGAGGAACGCTTGATCGAGAACCTCTCCGAGCGCATCCGCGACGTCCGCGTCGGCCCTGACGGCGCGGTCTGGTTGCTTACCGACCGGGCTGGCGGCGCGATCCTGAGACTTGCGCCTGGCTGAGCGATGACGCGGCGCCGCACATTCGCAACCCTGCCGGGCAGGCGGGTTGACGCGACAGCAGCCGAAATTTGCTACATTCACAGAAGAGCATTATCGATGGGACGTCCACATTCTGATTCCCACCGAAGATGACATCCGCCATTTGACGGAACCGCCGGCTGATCCGATACCGGCGCTGTCCGGAAGACCATGACAAGAGGAATGCGCTCGATGCTTGGCCCTCTGACGTATCTCGACGCGGCCCTGCTCGCGATCGCCCTGATTTCCGGGCTGCTCGCCATGTACCGCGGCTTCACGCGCGAGATACTGTCCATCATTTCCTGGATCGCCGCTGCGGGCGCCGCCCTCTACTTCGTGCTTTATCACAAGGCCACGGCCGAGCAGATTGCCCAGCAGTTCGCCCCCACACCGCCCGCCGTGGTTCAGGTCATCATCGGCGGTATCATCTTCCTGATCGTGCTCATCATCGTGCACCTGATCACATCGCGCATGTCGGACACGATCCTCGACAGCCGCGTCGGCATGATCGACCGCCTGCTGGGCCTCCTGTTCGGCGCGGTACGCGGCTTCATCCTCGTGGTGATCCCATACATGTTCTACGAATCATTCGTACCGGATCGGGAGCAGCAGTACCCCTGGGTGCGCGAGTCGATCTCGCTTCCCTACATCCAGTCGACGGGCAACACCTTCCGTGACGTGCTGGTGCGCATCGTGCCGCAGTCGATCGGCAAGCCGTCGGAAGGTACGCAGGGCTGAGACCGGCGCAAG
>CAZKZT010000132.1:0-9586 GCA_964557265.1 uncultured Hyphomicrobium sp. | reverse complement strand
CCGCAACGCCTTCGGCTACTGCGGCCGCGGCACTGCCTCGCGGTTGGCGCTTCATAGGCGCGATCTTCGATCGCCACCGAAATGGAGCGCTCGAAGAGCGCATGGTGAGATCGCGACCGAGAGGCAGCGGCCGCGGCGCCGGTAGGCGAAGCCGTCGGCGTCCGCGGAAGAATAGCTACTTCCAATCACCCAGGACTGCATTCACCAACGTCAGCGCGGCGACTGCTGCCGTGTCGGCGCGCAGGATGCGCGGCCCCATCGCGAGGCGCTGGACGAACGGAAGCGCAATGAGCGAGGCGCGCTCCTCGGATGCGAAACCGCCCTCCGGGCCGATCAGAACGGCGATCGGGCCTGCACCGATCCAGCGCAGCGCCGCGACCGGGTCGGTGATCGGCGCGCTCTCGTCGCAGAATATGATCCGCCGCTCCGGGTTCCAGCCCATGAGGACGCGGTCGAGCCGCTCCGGTTCGGCGATCGTTGGAACGCGCAGGATGCCGCACTGCTCGGCCGCTTCGATCACGTTCGCCCGCATCCGCTCGCCGTTGACGCGTTCGGTGATGGTGTGCCGCGTGATGACGGGCTGCAGCCGCGCGACACCCATCTCGGTCGCCTTCTGCACCATGTAGTCGAGCCGCGCGCGTTTCAGCGGTGCAAACAGGTAGTGGATGTCGGGGCCGCTGGTCTGCTCGCGCAGTTGGTTTTCGACGACGAGGTGTGCCTGACGCTTTCCCGTGACCTCGACATGGGCCCGCCATTCACCGTCCCGGCCGTTGAAGACGAGCACGAGTTCGCCAGCGCCGAGGCGCATGACGTTGATGAGATAGTTCGCCTGTTCGCGCGACAGCGGCAACGTCACGTCGCCGGCAAGGTCGTCGTCGACGTGAAGACGCGGGCTGCGAAAGTCGTAGAGTTCGGGCATGATCGCGCCGGTATCGCCGGCTCTCCTGACAGCTTTATGTCATGAGCCGTCGAGAACATCGAGATCGCCGGCTTCACATGAACTGCTGACGCCATTTACAAGGCGATTGCGCGGGTGGCAATGTCGTGGCCAAACGGGGAGCATTCCGATGAGTCTACGCCACTTCCGCAAGCTCGCCCAGGCCAACCGGCTCGCGAACCTGCGCCTCTGCAACGCCTGCAAAATGCTTGCGCCGGGCGAGTTCGAGGCGCCGCGCACGAGCTTCTTTCCGTCGATCAAGGCGACGCTCAATCACAATCTCATAATAGACTGGTTCTATGTTGATGCGCTCGAAGGCGGCACGCTCGGCCCCAAGGCGTGGGAGGTGCGCGAGCCGTTCGACGCGATCGGACCGCTGGCGGAGGCGCAGGCAGCGGTCGATGAGCGGTTGCTTTCGTTCTGCCTTGCGCTCACGCCCGAGCGCCTCGTCGGCGAGACGCACATTCATCGCACCAGAGGCATCCAGGTGACGCGGACGGATGATGTCCTCGCGCATCTGTTCCTGCATCAAGTGCACCACCGCGGACAGGCGCATGCGATGCTGTCCGGGACCTCGATCAAGCCGCCGCAGCTCGACGAGTTCATCCTCGACGGCCCGGCGGACACCAACGCGCGCGTTCCCGAGATGGCGCAGCTCGGCTGGACCGAAGCCGAGCTGATGGGGTGAGCGTCGGCGACGCGTCTCAGAACGCGTACGCGAGCCGCACGCCCTGATCGATCGCGCGCATCGCATCGAGTTCCGCTGCAACATCCGCGCCGCCGATCAGGTGCGGGCTCGCACCGGCTGCGATCAGGCTATCGGCAAGCGAGCGCTCACTGTCCTGACCCGCGCAGATGACGATCGTATCGACCGCGAGCACGCGCGCTTCTTCGCCGACGCGGATGTGCAGGCCGTCGGCGTCGATCTTCTCGTAGGTGACGCCGGTGAGCTGCGCGACCTTGCGCTTGGCCAGCGCGATGCGCAGCACCCAGCCGGTCGAGAGCCCGAGCGTGCGGCCCATGCGGCCCGCCTTGCGCTGGAGCATGACGATCTGGCGTTTGATCTCGGGCTCGGCGGGTGTCTCCAGAGCGCCCGGCACCTTGATGCCGGTATCGACGCCCCACTCGTGCAGAAAGTGGCTGACGTGCGCGGCTTCCGCCTGACTTGGCCCCGACAGGAACTCCGCGACGTCGAAGCCGATGCCACCTGCGCCGATGATGGCGACGCGGCGGCCAGCCGTGACCTTGCCGGCCAGGATGTCGATGTAGGAGACACAGCGCGGATCACCGATGCCCGGAATGTCGGGCGTGCGCGGGCGGACGCCGGTCGCGACGACGACCTCGTCATAACGGCCTGCGAGTTCGCGCGCGTCGGGCGCGGCACCGGTCTTCAGCGTCACGCCGCGCGTTTCGATCATGCGGCCGAAGTAGCGGACGGTCTCGTCGAACTCCTCCTTGCCGGGGATGTTGCGCGCGATGTTGAGCTGACCGCCGATGCGCGATTGCGCTTCGTAGAGGGTGACGGCGTGGCCGCGCGCGGCGGCGGTGGTTGCGCAGGCGAGCCCTGCCGGGCCGGCGCCGACAACGGCGACACGCTTCTGCTTCGCAGGGGCCGGCATCGCGTCGAAATCGAGCTCGCGCCCGGTCACGGGATTGACGAGGCAACTCGCCGCGCGGCTCGAGAAGATATAGTCGAGGCAAGCCTGGTTGCAGGCGATGCAGACGTTGATCTCGTCGGGTTTGCCGGCGCGCGTCTTGGCCATGAAGTGCGGATCGGCGAGCCATGGCCGCGCCATCGACACGAGGTCGGCGTCGCCCGCCGCGAGGATCTCCTCGGCAACCGCTGGCGTGTTGATGCGATTCGAGGCGATCACCGGGATGCCGACCGCCTGCTTCAGTCGCCGCGCCGCGAAGACCCACGACGCGCGCGGCACCTTCTGCGCGATCGTCGGGATGCGGGCTTCGTGCCAGCCGATTCCCTGGTTGAGGATGGATGCACCTGCGGCCTCGGCGGCCTTTGCCTGCGCGACGATTTCGTCGCCGGTGAGACCACCCTCGACGAGATCGATCGAGGAAATACGATAGATGATGAGGAAGTCGTCGCCGACGCGCTGGCGCACGCGCTTCATGATCTCGACGGGAAAGCGCAGGCGGTTCTCGAGGCTGCCGCCCCAGTCGTCGTCGCGGTCGTTGGTGCGGAGTGCCGTGAACTCGTTGATCAGGTAGCCTTCCGACGCCATCACTTCGACGCCGTCGTAGCCAGCCTCGCGCGCGAGAGCCGCGGAAACTGCGAAATCCTCGATCGTGCGCTCGATGTCGGCGACGTTCATCCGCCGCGGCGCGAGCGGATTGATCGGGGACTGCACGGTCGATGGCGCGACGAGCCCCTTGTGCTTCGCGTAGCGTCCGGCGTGCAGGATCTGCAGCGCGATGCGCCCGCCCGCGGCGTGCACCGCTTGCGTGATGGTGCGATGCTCGGGAATGTGCTCGGGCCGGCTCATCTCGGGGCCGTCGGGGCCGAACAGCCCGTCCGCGTTCGGTGAGTAGCCACCGGTCACGATCAGTGCCGCCTCGCCGCGCGCGCGTTCGGCGTAGAAGCGTGCGGTGCGCTCGATGTGGCGATCCATGACCTCGAGGCCGGTGTGCATCGAGCCCATGATGGCGCGGTTCGGCAGCGTCAGGCCGCCGACGCGGAGCGGCGCAGTCAGATGCGGAAATTGGGTCATCGGGGAGCGTTTCCAGAGTTGTTTTTCATTGGTTTCGTTCAAGATGTGCCACAGCCGCTCGGGCGTGCCTACCGGGATCGCGTGCAGGGCCGGTAAGTGCGTGCTAGGGTTGGGAAAGTTCCGGCAGGCAGGCGATGATCGAAGAGCCCCGTATCGATGGTGAGGACGATCTCGTCCGCGAGTTCCTGGCGCCGCTGGCGGCCGGGTTCGAGGGGGCGCTCGGGCTCGCGGATGACTGTGCGAAGTTCACGCCGGCGCCCGGCTCCGAGCTGGTGCTGAAGACCGATCCAGTCGTCGCGGGCGTGCACTTCTTCCCCGACGACGATCCGGCCGACATCGCCTGGAAGGCGCTGGCGGTGAACGTATCCGACCTCGCGGCCAAAGGCGCGGTGCCGCGCGTCTACCTGATGGCGCTGTCGCTGGCGGAGGCGCCGACGCGCCCCTGGATGGCGAAATTCGCGGCCGGGCTCGGCGAAGCACAGCGCGCCTTCGGCATCCATCTCGCGGGGGGCGATACCGATCGCACGCCCGGACATTTCTCGATCGCGGTCACCGTTATCGGCGAGGTCCCGGCGGGGCGTATGGTGCGGCGTGCGGCGGCGCGCGCGGGCCAGGCGATCTATGTATCGGGGACACTCGGTGATTCCGCGCTCGGCCTCGCGTTGCGGATGGATCCAGCGCTCGGCGCGCGCCTCGAACTCTCGGCCGACGACGCCGCGCACATCGCCCGCCGTTATCTGAGGCCGCAACCGCGTCTCGGGCTCGGAGCGGCGTTGCGCGACTACGCGAGCGCCGCGATGGATCTTTCCGATGGGCTCGTGAAGGACCTTGGCCGCATGTGCCGCGCATCGGGTGTGGGCGCGCGCGTCGAGGCCGCGCGCTTGCCGCTGTCACCGGCCATGCGCCGTGCGATCACTGTCGAGCGGCAGCTTATCAGCGCCGCGATCGCAGCCGGGGACGATTACGAGATTCTGGCGACGGTCGAGCCGAGCGTTGCGGCAGCATTCGAGGCGGCGGCCGCCGCTGGCGGTGTTGCCGTCACCCGGATCGGCGAGATCTGCCCGACGGCAGGCGTTATCGTTCGCGGCGCGGACGGCGCCCCGATTTCGCTTGCGCGACAGGGTTGGGATCACTTCCAGCAGCGGTAGGCGATGCATCGCTGCCATCGATGCAGGCCAGCCCGAGGCGCGCCACCTCCTCGATGATCCAGGCCCGGAACGCCGCAATCTTCGGGCGTGTTTCGTGACCTTCCGGGCAGACGATGTGGAACGAGCGGTCCGAGCGCAGTGACAGCGTGAACGGAAACACCAGCCGGCCGACGCGGACGTCGTCGGCCACCAGCACGCGCGGCGCGAGCAGCACGCCCGCGCCTTCCAGCGCTGCCTCGATGGCGTGATCGGCGCTCGAGAAGTGCAGGCCGCGCCCGATGTCGACGTGCTCGGCATTCGCCGCCCGAAGCCAGTCGAGCCACGTCGGCAGGCCGAACATGCGGCCGAGCGAGTCGTCGTGGATGATCGGAAAGCGGGCGAGGTCATCCGGCGTCTCGAGCGGCCCGTATTGCTCGATCAGGCGCGGGCTCACGATCGGCAGCGTTTCGATCTCGACCAGCCTCTGCGACCACAGACCCGGGAATGGTCCCACCGCGTTGCGGACCGCGACGTCGACGCCATCGCCCGCGAAGCTCGCCAAGGTCAGGCTCGCCGACACGCGCACGTCGAGTTCAGGGTTCGTCGTGAGGAACCGGTACAGCCGTGGCACGAGCCATTTGGCAGTGAAGCCCGGGGGCGCGCTGACGACCAGGATCTGGGCGTCGCCCGTATCCATAACGCGTTCCACGGACTGGCGAATCTGGGAAAATGCGGCATTGAGGCCGGGATAGAGCAAGTCGCCCGCGGGGGTGAGCGAGATTGCGCGGGCGCCCCGGTTGAACAGCCGCTCGCCGAGGAACGCCTCGAGGCCCGCGACCTGATGGCTGAGCGCGGCCGGCGTCACGCCGAGCTCGTCGGCGGCGCGCGAGAAGCTCAGATGGCGGGCGGTGGCCTCGAACGCGCGCAGTGCGTTCAGCGGGGGCAGGAGGCGCGGCATGATGAATTAGATTATTTCATCTATTTGGTGAGAAAGCATCGTTTGAATCACTGTCAGATCCACCTCATATATGGTTCACAAACAAAAATCGAGTTGAGGTGAGCTAACATGAGCAAGATCAGCTGGGAATACCCGGAGATCACGACCGAACTGGTCGAGAAGCACATGCGTCAGGCCCGTATCGAGCGTTCGAAGGCGGTCTGGGACATCCTGCAGCACGTGTTCTCGCGCCCGGAGCATGACGACGAGGCCGACGTTCGCGACGCGGCCAAGTCCGGGTTTCGCCTCGGCTGAAGTTGGATCGGGGCGCCGCTCCCTTCGTACGCAACGATAGCGCGCTCTACCCCGAGGCAGTCTGGCTAACCAGCTAGGCTGCCTCGCAATTTTTCACGCATCGCCTGGTCCGTCAGATTGATCGTCAGGGGCGTGATCGAGATGCGGTCATTATAGATCGACCATAGATCGGTGCCCTGCGGCGGGTTCGAGCGCCGGCGGGCGAAGCCGAGCCAGTAGTAGGGGACGCCCCAGGTATCGTGGCGCTCCTCGACACCGAGCGGGTTGATATCGCGACGTCCCTGCTCGGTGACGTCCACTCCGCGGATCGCGTCCGGCCCGCAGTCCGGGAAGTTGATATTGACGAGGGTGCTCTCGCTCCATTCCGCTGCGAGCACGCGGCGAATGAGGTCCGGCCCGAGCGCGATCGGGGTCTCCCAGTGCATGTTGTCGGCCGTCGCGCCGTAGGCGAGCGACATGGCGATCGAGCGGATGCCGAGAACCGTCCCCTCGAATGCACCCGCGATCGTGCCCGAGTAGGTCACGTCCTCGGCGAGGTTGGCGCCACGGTTGACGCCGCTCAGCACCAGATCGGGCCGGCCATCGCGCATGACGTGGCGCACCCCCATGATGACGCTGTCGGTCGGCGTGCCGCGCACGGCGTAGACGCGCTCGCTGACCTCGCGCATCCGTAGCGGATCATTGAGCGACAGCGAGTGGCCGGTGCCGGATTGGTTCGTCTCCGGCGCGAACACCCAGATCTCACCTTCCGGCCCCGCGACCTCGGCGGCGATCTCGCGCAATGCGTGCAGGCCTGGCGCGTTGATGCCGTCGTCGTTGGTCACAAGAATGCGCATGGGGTGGCTGGGCTCCGGTTGCGTTCGTGGAAGGATGTCCAGGATAGCGGCAGGGGATGACAAAGGCGAGACCTGCGCAGGGCGGAGCCGTCAATCCAGCGATTGCCTGAGCTGAAGCGCTGCTTGTGCGAGTTCATCGTCCGGCATCCGGGGCGTCGGACGGAACGTGAGACTTTCTTCGGCAATGTAGCGGCGCGAGGTGATGTCGACGGCTTCGACCAGCGGTACGACGTGCGCATGCGTGTGCGCGATGTCGGTGCCGGTGAACATGAAGCCGGCGCGCTGCACCTGGTGGATGCTCTTCAGCGATCGGGCGATCCGCTGGCCGATCGCGACGACCCGGCTCGCCAGTTCCGGCGGCAGATCGTCGAAGTACGCATGATGCGCGCGCGGGACGATCAGCGTGTGGCCGGGCCGGATGGGGTTGATATCGAGAAAGGCGTAGATGGCGTCGTCCTCGTACACGGTGTGGGAGGGGATCGTCTTGTTCGCGATGTCGCAGAACAGGCAGCGCTGGGTGGCGGGTGGGTTCATGTCGGTTTGCTCTTGATGGAGGACGAATGGACCCGCGACCGGGCCGCTTGCGACAGGATAGGCGAACGTCAGGCAGAAATCTCACGCTTCAGCAGCCCTTCGAGCCAGTCCGCGAACACGTGCAGGCGGCGCGAGAGGTGCTGGCGATGCGGATAGAGCAGCGTCATCGGCATCGGTGCCGCACGATGAGCCGGCATCACCTCGACCAGTTCGCCCGACTTCAAATGTTGTTTGATGTCGTAGGCGGGAATTTGGATCAGGCCGAGTCCGGCGAGGCCGCATGAGATGTAGGCTTCGGCGTTGTTGACGGTGACGCGTCCCGGCAAGGGCCGCGTTTTCGTTTCGTCGTTCTCGACCCATTCCCATTCTTCGACCCGGCCGGTCGAGGGCGACGCGTAGTTGACGGCGAGATGCCCGTCGAGGTCATCGGGTGAGCGCGGCGTTCCGTGCCGCTTCAGATAGGCGGGGCTCGCGACGTTGAGCAGCGGCAGATCACCGAGGCTGCGCGCGATCAGGCCGGACGGCGGCAGCGGCCCGACGCGCAGCACGCAATCGACGCGATCCTCGATGAGATCGACGGCGCGATCCGTAACGCCGAGGACGATGTCGATCTCAGCGTAGGAGGCAAGAAACGCGGGCAGGTTCGGCGCGATGATCAGCCGCCCGATGCGGCTCGGCACGTCGATGCGCAGCGGGCCGGATGGCCGGCTCCCCTCGCGGAACAGTCCCTCGACCTCCTCGGCGTCCGCCACCAGCCGCAGTGCGCGATCGTAGAAGGCGGCACCGTCCAGCGTCGGTGCGACCTTGCGCGTCGTGCGGTGGAGCAGGCGGGCGCCGACCCGCGCTTCGAGTTCCTGTATCGCAGCCGAAACCGTCGAACGCGGCAGGCCGAGCGTGTCGGCGGCGCGCGTGAAGCTCGCGCAGTCCACGACGCGGGCAAAGATCCGGTAGAGGTCGATGCGGTCCACGCCGGGTGCCTGATTGTTCGGGTTTTCTGTCAGGTCATTCCAGACGCGACAGCTTTATGCGGATTTTCTAGCCGATATCCTTCGCGCCTCACAAGCCTGCCGGTCGCGGCGGGCCCGGAAGAAGGATCCCTCCATGACCGACCACGCCATCAAAGGCAAAATCGCCATCATCGCTGGCGGCGCCAAAAATCTCGGCGGTCTCATCGCCCGCGACCTCGCCGCTCAGAGGGCGAAGGCTGTCGTTATCCACTACAACACGGCCGCGACGAAGGCGGAAGCGGACGCCACAGCCGTTGCGATCGAGATGGCTGGCGCCAAGGCCGTCACACTGCAGGCTGATCTGACGACCGCGGGCGCCGTCGAAAAGCTGTTCGCGGATGCGATCGCCGCGGTCGGGCGGCCGGACATCGCGATCAACACGGTCGGCAAGGTGCTGAAGAAGCCGATCGCGGAAGTGAGCGAGGCTGAGTACGACGAGATGAGCGCCGTCAACGCCAAGGCCGCGTTCTTCTTCCTCAAGGAGGCGGGTAAGCATCTCAACGACAACGGCAAGATCTGCACGCTGGTGACGTCGCTGCTCGGCGCCTACACGCCGTTCTACGCGTCGTATGCGGGCACCAAGGCGCCGGTGGAGCACTTCACGCGCGCGGCCTCGAAGGAGTTCGGCGCACGCGGCATTTCCGTTACCGCGATCGGTCCGGGCCCGATGGACACGCCGTTCTTCTATCCCGCGGAGGGCGCCGACGCCGTCGCTTACCACAAGACCGCCGCCGCGCTTTCCCCGTTTACACCGACCGGTCTCACGCATATCGAGGACATCGTGCCGTGGGTCCGCTTCCTCGTTTCCGAGGGCTGGTGGATGACGGGACAGACGGTTCTGGTCAACGGCGGCTACACGACGAAGTAGTCCAGGCGCGCGGGCGGGGGTACATCATGCATATGGCGCAGGTGATGCTGGCTGGCGTGCTGCTGCTCGCCGTGTTCGGGCTGTTTGGCAAGTTGTGGGGTCATGACATGGTGAGCATCGCCACGGGCGCGAAATACTTCATCCCCGCCTGGGCCATCATCGCGCTCGTCAACATGTGGGTCGGCGTCACCAAGGCCGGCTACACGGTGGCGCAGGAGCTGCCGATCCTCTTCGTCGTGTTCGCGGTGCCGGCTGCCGTGGCGGCGGTCGTGATCTGGCAGTACGCGCGCGGGTGATCG